>NZ_JAGGKL010000006.1:0-170000 GCF_017873625.1 Methanobacterium petrolearium
TCATCACTGTTTGTTCCGTCACCAAAGTCCCAAGCATAACTACCCACATATCCTGTTGATTCGTCAGTAAATTGCACTTCCAGTGGTGCATCACCAGTTAATGGTGTTGCGCTGAAATCAGCTCCAGGAACTTCATCATCGTATTCAACTACTAAAAATGTTCGTTCGGCTACCATACATGGACTAGCACCAGCAGTGCTCTGTATTCCTATAACATTATCCAATCCACTGGAGTTGAGATAACTAAGAATGTTTCGAGTGTCAATTGCCACTTGTGGAGCGTCACTTTGTCCGACAACTCGTTCTCCTTCCCAAACATTGTGTCCGATCTGAGCACCGTTAACTATGAGGTTTCCTTCACCAGTATTTTCGGGGTTTTGTGCTGCGCCCCAGGGAACGAAACTGGTGAGCATGGCACTGTCAGCATTTTCCATATCAATGGTCATGCCTGTGAACGTTTGATAGGAGGTTGCCTCAGCCTCACTTGTTCCGTAGTCACTTAGACTGGCTCCTAAAAGATCCCATCCTTCGTTGATGAAGATCTGTTTGCGTGTCTCCAACGGGTTCTCGTACACTACTGCAACTGTGAATCCAGCTGGTGAGATACTACTGCACTGCCCGGGATTTAGGGGTGAGTCGTTTTGCCAGTAAGTTCGGGTGAACGTGACAACATTATCAGCATTCTCCAGGAACAGGTCAGTCACATTATAAACCAGCAGACCGTAGGTGTAATCTGCGTAGGCATTGATGTTGGCCTTGTCAATTATCAAGTTGACAGGGTTGATAAGAACACCGTTGAAGGTGGTGTTGGTAAGACCACTGGTGACTTCTTCCTCGTAATCCCAGCAGTAAGGAATGTATAGTCGGACCGTCTGCACGGTTGAACCATCGGGTATCACAAGATCCGTTGCATTATACGTCCAAGTAAGCGTCTGCCAGTTACCACCTTTACCTGACACGTAATGACTGTCTCCGAAGGAATTTATAACATTACCACGGATGTCATAGGTCAGGGCTGTTTCTGGTGCGGTTTTACCCGGCCAGTACTGAACACCCTTGTAACCATTGTACTTAACAGTTTTAAGCAGACCTAACTTACTGTTATCTCCCTCATTGGTCTCTGGGATCAGGTTTTCCGGATCCAACACTGCTGTGTACCTCATCGTATATCCCTGAGTGGTACGGAGAGTCGGATCCATCAGACCATATGCTGCGGTGATACTGAATGATCCACCGGCTGCAATGGTTGGGATCGTTGTTTCTGTTACATATGTTGCCCCGCCATCCACGTCACTTGCAAAAATCCTGACAACTACGTTATACGCTGCATCTGTCCCTGTGTTCTTGATGTTTGTGACGGTAACGTAATTGGGTTCCATGGCCATGACTGCGTTGGCAGGGTAGCAGTTCACAACCCCAGAGATCTGCAAGTTGATGTTTGGGTTCTCGGGGTTCACGGCGATGCACCCATTTTTTTCCTCCACGTCACTTCCACCGGCATTGGTAGCGTTGAGCTTCACAGTGTAGTAACCTGCGGTATAATAAGTGTGTTTGGGGTTCTGATCAGTGGATGTTTCACCATCTCCAAACTCCCAGTACCACGATGTGGGATCATTGGTGGATGTGTCGTTGAATTGAACAGTTAGTGGAGAAATTCCACTGGTAACATTGGATGTGAAGTTAGCCACAGGAGCAGGGGAGGCATCCACGTACAATCCTCCCGAAACAGACCCATTCATCCCATTATCCGTAGTCAACTCCTGCCCACCAACCCAATCATCGGCAGACACCGTATCACTCAAGATCAAAGATCCACCCAACACTAAAAAAACCAATAGAACTTTCATAATCATTCGTTTTTCAATATACCTAATTTTACCAGTCCTCCAAATTTTTCTTTCATTCCTAACACTTACTTATCCCTAATCAAACCATCCCTTGCCGTTCAGAAAGTTCTTAAGTGTTACGTTTTTTATTACTTATCAATTATAATACTTTCGATCTTTTAATTATTATTACTTTAAATCCATTTAAAAGACATATTGTAATACCCACATAGAGTTAATACATAAACCAGTACACCACCAGTAAAAATAATACTTATTAATTGAACTCGCCTACTAAACTACCCAATTAAAAAAACAAATTATCATAAAATAATAAATCAACTCTTCTATATTCCCTATCCATCAATAAAGGATGTGATTCAAAGAAGACGAAAACTTACACCAAAAAACAGATAATTCTTATTAAAAGAGTATCACATGGATTTATACATTATTTGTGAAGAAGGATTAACATTATACTCAAAAAAAAGAAATATAACCCCTATGATCTTAGTTTAGACAGTATTTAGCAGTAAAAGATACACAAAGTTGTACGTGGATAATTAAACGCAAACAGTAAATATTGTTGAAAAAATGAATAAAATGCAAATATAGATTAACCATGGAATTTATGCTCAGTTTAATAAAATATCATCTAAAAAAAACCTATAAACTACCTATTAGTTATAAAACGAGTGTTCTGCGATGAAACCAAAGTAGAGTGATCGGTTGGAAAAAATAAAGAAATAAAAAATGTACTATTCAATAGTGGGCAGTTTCAATACCATTCTCCTCCAAAATACTTCCTATTCCTTTTCCTATGGAGTATCCAATTTTTGAGGATAAACTGTTTAGAACATCGTCAAATGACTGGGAAGAAGTCATGGTAACCACTTCATAGGATCCGTGGATTCCGCCCATGTTTGCAGCCATATCCAGTGCCTGATCTTTACCTCCAATCTCATCAATAAGTTTTAGTTCCTTGGCCTGTTTTCCAGTGTATATCTTCCCTTCTGCTATGCTTGCCACGTAATCTTTGCTTAAGTTTCTGTTTTCTGCAACTATGGTGATGAAATTATCATAACTCTCATTCACCATTTCTTGAAGCATGCTCTGCTCTTCAGGAGTCATATCTCGGTAATCAGCCCCTATATCCTTATATTCTCCTGCTTTAATTGAAGATCTGTTTATTCCCAGTTTCTCATAAAGATCGGATAAATTGGTTAGATCCATTATCACACCAATACTTCCCACCCATGAAGAGTTACTGGCCACGATTTTATCAGACCCAGTTGCAGCAAGATAAGCCCCTGAAGCTCCTGAATCACTTATCCATGATACTACTGGTTTTTTACAATTTTTGACCGCAGTCATTATCTCTTCACTGGCAACTGGTGTTCCACCCGGACTGTTGATATCCAGTAGAATGGCACTGACTGAACTGTCATCTTCAGCATTTTTAATTTCTTCTTTAATTTCATCAGGATTGACAACACCTCCACTCAGTACATTGGATGATCCATATCCTATTTCGCCTTGAATAGGTATAACCGCCACAGTTCCCCCAAAAGAAGAGGATATCATGGCCAGCATCCCCACTGCAAATATGGCCATAACAAAAAGACCACCTATACCTAGCAACAGTAATTTAGCATTTTTATTTATATTAACCACCTCTATCAATAATATTTAAAATAGGTTTATCAGAGCTTCTGATACCTTAATCTTATTCTTATTTTTTTGATTTTTTGGCAAAATATATTATAATCTGGACTCCTTTATAATAATTTCTATTTAATTCATATTATTAATATGATAAATTCTATGATTTCTAGTAATAGTAACACTAAAAAAAACTCCATAACTACAGTGAAAAACTCCTCCTTAATGCAATAACATAATAAAATAAGCACATGGTTATTTATAAAAAAAGAAAAAAATAGGGGAAAATTGTTTTTTGTGTCAGATTAGCTTCCTTTGAAGAAGAATCCTACTCCGGCTAATGCCAGGACAGCTAATATTCCAACCACAGCGTAGGTACCCCATGGTGTGTCATCAGAATTGTCTGTTCCAGCTTTGGTTACTTCGTAAGATTTTCCAGAATCACCAGTAGACTGATCACCAGCATCTGCAGTGGTAGTAGTCTGGGTTGCAGCACTCACTGCAGTACCAGTAGTACCCACAGAACCGCTGGAGAACTGGTTATCACCGGATCCATTGGATGAACCAATTACAGAACCTGTGCTGGAAGATCCAGTTCCCTGAGGAGTTGAACCACCATTTTCAGAACCACCCTGTACAGGTACAAGATCTGATAGATTTCGCACAGGTAGTGATCTTAAATACTCTAATGACGTAGTAGATGTTGTTCCACCTTGTTTAAGAGCATTGAACTCACTTTCAGTTATGATCCTCTGGTCAGTAGCTGTAGTCACTGGTAGAGCCTTGACTCGAGCATTAGGTTCACCATTGTACATGTCGATATATGCTGCTATCATAGCTTCTCGTGATGCTGCACTGGTTTTAAGACCACTCATATCAAGTGTGGCCCATTTGAAGCTTATAACATATGCATAACCAACGTTGAGTTCGCTGTCCCATACTACCAGAACTCCTTCTTCAGTTCCTCCATTTAGAAGTTCAGATTCAACTTCATCATTGGGTAATCTCTGGTTTAAGTAGGTTCCCATACCTGGGGAAATACCGAGTAAGTAAATCAGACTATCATCCTTACAGTAAATACTGTCAGCAATGTAGGTGTAACTCTGGTTTTCTTCCAGTGGAATGTTTTCGAATATATAGTCCGTTATGAAGAATCCTGGCTGGACTCCTGGACAGGCATGGTCGTGGAACAGGAATGTCACTAGTTGATCAAATTCAGGGTCATTCCTCCAGGCGTTGGCAATACTCTGTATGTTAAAGAAATTACCATCCGGGAAAACTGTCTCTAAATTGTTCACCTGGGTTTGGTTGTTCAAAGCTGCAGGTCCCACATCATTTACCTTTTTACCATCACTGCCATTGGTGACTAACCATTGCTCAGTTACTTGGTCATAGCGCATGTAAAGTGTGTTCAGAGTTGTTCCATCTGCACCACGCAGTACAAAGGCATACCATAATGGTTTCCACAGTCCCATGTGAATAGGCAGTAGAGTGGATCTACTCAGTCGTGAACCCAGAACATCAAATATTCCATCCCAGGTTGCTTCGGTGGACTGACCATCTAAGTAGACGTATCCTGCAGAAGTTAGAACTGCTAAATCACAATCATCTTTTTCAAGGTCTATTCCTAATTCATCTTTGAATATCTGTTTTGCCAGATTAGCAGCCTTAACACCAATTTGTTTTATTTGATCATAGCTTAACTGACCATTACTAGATGTACTGGTTGCTCTGGTTGCATTTGGCAAGTTCAAACTATTGATATAGTCCATGTCAAGCCCATGTGTTTCTTGTGCAGGTATAATGACTGTTCCATTAGAATCTGTGATATCAGATGCTGTTCCTAAAAGATAGTAGTACTGTTCTTCAGTGAGTCCTGTTTTTTCTGTGATAAATTCAACCAATTGTTCAGGGTTGGTACTGATCTTACCCAGTATCCATGTGTTGAACTTCAACTCTGCCAGGTCATTACCTAAAGTTATTCCTGTTTCCTGTTCGAATTGTTGTCGGTTTTCCTCACGTTTGAACCTCATAACTATGAGATCTCCAGACGTAGTTTGGCTATTCCATCTGATGAAACCTACCATGCTACTGTTAGCTCCAGTTGTACTGGTATCGAATCCAGCATAACCGCTTTTACCAGCAGTGGCATCAAGGAAATACATTACTGCATCATCATCCGAATCTCCTGGAACTCCTAGAACTTTATAAGAAGTTATGTCTCCAGGTGATCCTGGTCCTCCAGATGTTTCCTGGATTGGAGGATAATATTTGAGTAATGCCAGAGTAATTGCATATCCACTGATCGTACCCTGACAAACATGCCCATGGAAAGCTGCTTCTCTCAGTAAGTCTGCAGGTGCTCCTGCATTCCAAGCATTAGCCAAACTGGCAAAAGAGTAAGCATTTTCTCCACCTACACTGGCAATGAGATTGTTCCATTCTGCTGCCTGCATTTCTTCAGATATAGTACCATGATATACTGGAACTGAAGAACCATTCCTGAAACAGACTGCATACAGGGCCATGCCTCTTTTAACTATGAAGGCAAAGTCTACGGGATCGACTGCTGTTTGTCTGAGCATCAAGAGATTCCCTTGTCCATAGCTTATTTTACCATTTGAACCGTTTAAAATACCTTCAATACAGTCTTCACTGGTATCACCGTTAAGTTGAGGTACACCAGCAGTAGTTATGGCTAATACATCATCGGCTGTTGAAAAGTCTAATAATTCATCTGCGGCTGCAGTGACTTCTCTTCCTAACTTGTAGTTGGAAGTAGCTTCCATATCAAAGGGAGCAGACCCGTAAAACTCCGGATCAGAATCTCCCTGATTAACTTCCACTTGCTGAGTCTGGTCAACATAGCCCGGAGCTCTCACAATCACATTAAACAGAGTCCCATTAGTAAGACCAGGATATGTGAAGTTCAGTTTGTACATAGTGTCCGATAGTTTTTCTTTGTCAAAAACTACACTGTTATTGTCCGAATCAGTGATTGTAATATCTGGATTTATCTCATCGTCGTCGTACTCGTAGTTAACAGTCACCAAAAGGATAGGATCAATATTTTCTGAAGAATTAACATCAGAAACATTACCCTCACCCCCATCAATAGATGAATCAGCAGCAGAAACTGCCCCACAAAGAATCACAGCCATCAAAACTGTTATTACCACTATTGCTCCTTGTTTTCTCATCTTTTCACCTCCTGTTACAATTTACTATTGACAAATAACTGCCTGAGAATATGACTCCCATAATACGATTTACGAGTCAAATAATCAGCCAATATAGATGCCGAATTTCCTCTGTTTTAATACTATATAAATTATTTATGTTATTAATAATAAATGAAAATTGAAAAAATAGTAATAAAAAAATTTTAATTAATATAAAACAGATATATTTGCCACTTTTTTTAATAATTATTACTCGCTAACATCATACTCCCTAACACCCCAAAAATGGCTTTTCAGAACATAAAGCAAACATATAAACATGCGTTATTTTTGCAGATATTTTTGAAACAATTAAAGTTATTAAAAAACATACCTTGAAAATTGAGTTATTAACTTTTTCCTGAATAAAAGAAAAAAAGAAAAATGGGAAAATTTTTTTTTATCGGTTTATCATCGAACTAGCTTCCTTTGAAGAAGAATCCCACACCTGCTAGTGCCAGGACAGATAGTATTCCAACCACAGCGTAGGTACCCCATGGTGTGTCATCAGAGTTGTCTGTTCCAGCTTTGGTTACTTCGTAGGATTTTCCAGAATCACCAGTAGACTGATCACCAGCATCTGCAGTGGTAGTAATCTGGGTTGCAGCATTCACTGCAGTACCGGTAGTGCCCACAGAACCGCTGGAGAACTGGTTATCACCTGATCCATTGGATGAACCAATTACAGAACCTATGCTGGAAGATCCAGTTCCCTGAGGAGTTGAACCACCATTTGGTGTTTCTGAACCGCCTTGGATTTTTATAAGATCTGATTGGGTACGGACAGGTAAACCCTTGATATAGTCTAAGGCATTGGATGTTCCATCGCCTCCAGCTATGATAGTAGCCCACTCTTCGTCAGTTACCCAAGTATCTGCAGCCCGGGTTATTGATGGTGCACGAGTCAAGTTTGGTAAACTCGCTAACTCCGCTTGACACTCTTCTGATGTCCAATCATCGTATTTTTGGAATATCTTGTAAAGTGTTATGTAGTTTTCATAAGAGTCACCACTCGAGAACCTTGGACTGGTCCAATCTAAGATGACTACTCTTCTGGTTTTGGTTTCACCATCATAGAAACTGAGAATTCCAACTTCACTACCTGCAGACTGCAGTCTCTGGTTGAAGTAAGTTCCACTTCCTGCAGAAATTCCTAAGAGATAAGATAGAATATCATCCTTACAATTATCGCTTGTGGATATGTAAGAATACTGATCATCTTCTCCCAGAGGGAATGTATCGTAGATGTAGTCCGTGATTAAGTATCCTGGTGAACTACCACCACAAACGTGGTTATGCCATAACCAAGCCATTAAGGCATCGTATGGTGGATCATACAATACTACATTAGATATGTCATTTCTACCACGAATATTCCCATCTTCTGCAGTTAGGTTCCCGGTTTCTGAATCGTAGTAAATAACTTTACTGACCATAGTACCATTGATTTTGTAACTGAACTGGAAGTACAAGTCGTTAAATCTGGCAGTGTGTATTGGTAGTACGGTTGCTCGGCTGAGTCTGGAACCTAAAATATCAAAGAGTCCATCAAAGACCATGTCCATTACCTGTTCATTGACACGTACGTAACCTGCAGATGTGAGTACTGTGAGGTTAGGGTCGTCTTTTTCGAGAGCAATACCTTCTGCTGCGAAGAGTGCAATGGCCATATTAGCAGCATCAATCCCAATCTGTTTGATCTCTTCATGAGTTAAGCTACCAGTTTCATATTCTGTGGCAACTCTCTGGTCTGCTATATTGGTCAGACCTAAACCCATTATGTAGTCCATATCCAGTCCGAGAGCATCACATACTACCTGTTTAGAGTTTACTCCTCCAGTCAGGTTATTGTGAACCTCTGCGGTTATGTTGTCGAAAACGTACAGTATATCCACTAACGAGTCTGGGTCATTTTGTAGTTTGTTTATTAACCAAGCATTGAATTGTAGCTCAGATGCTATACCTGAGTAAGCTGTGAATCCTGTTT
Organism: Methanobacterium petrolearium; assembly: GCF_017873625.1. Taxonomy (NCBI): domain Archaea; kingdom Methanobacteriati; phylum Methanobacteriota; class Methanobacteria; order Methanobacteriales; family Methanobacteriaceae; genus Methanobacterium; species Methanobacterium petrolearium. Next base: position 8,697 of record NZ_JAGGKL010000006.1, read on the forward strand.
GGTCTTTGTAATTCTGTAATACTTTGTCTTCATCGAAAGCCATTATTATTAGGGTTCCAAGCTCTGTTTCTGAACACCATCGGATAAATCCAACCAAATTATCAGCACCAGTGGCATATCCTTCCCAAGAACGTTTTCCAGGAGTTAAATCCAGAGAATAAATGAACGCATCATCATCTGAATTACCAGGCACACTAACTGCCCTGTAAGTTGTTGCTTCCACTTCTCCTTCATCTCCATAGACTCCGGGTGGGTAGTATTTCAGTAGTAGACTGATCATGGCTTGTCCACTGATGGTTCCCAAACATACGTGACCGTGGTAGGCAGCCTGTCTTAAGATATCAGTGGAAAGTCCTTCCTGCCAAGCGTGAGCCAGACTCACATATCCAAATGCGTTGGTAAATGTAGTTGATATGGTGTTATCCCATAACGTCTGGTCAATGTTAGAGAAAGTACCTAGGTAAGATGTTGTCAATTCACCATCTTTGAAGTAAGCTGCAGTAAGTTCATTGCCATTTCTGACAACAAAACAGAAATCCACAGGATCAGTTCGAGTTGATTGGAATGTTAACAGGTTTCCTTGACCATAACTGATTTCACCATTGGCACAGTTTAAAATACCCTCCAAACAGTCTTCAGTAGTAGTACCATCTCGGTAAGCCAAACCCGCCGAAGTTATGCATAGAACATCATCTGCGCTTGCAAAATCTAATAATGTATCTGCAGCTGCAGTGACTTCTCTTCCTAACTTGTAGTTGGAGGTAGCTTCCATATCAAATGGAGCAGACCCGTAAAACTCCGGATCAGAACCTCCCTGATTAACTTCCACTTGCTTAGTCTGGTCAACGTAACCAGGAGCTCTGACCATCACGTTAAATAGAGTCCCATTAGTAAGACCCGGATATGTGAAGTTCAGTTTGTACAGGGTGTCCGATAGTTTTTCTTTGTCAAAAACTACACTGTTATTGTCCGAATCAGTGATTGCAATCTCTGGATTTATCTCATCATCATCGTACTCGTAGTTAACAGTCACCAAAAGGATAGGATCAATATCTTCTGAAACATTAACATCAGAAACATTGCCCTCACCCCCATTAATAGATGAATCAGCAGCAGAACCCGCTCCACAAAGAATCACAGCCATCAAAACTGTTATTACCATTATTACTCCTTGTTTTCTCATCTTTTCACCTCCTTTTACATTTACTATTGACAAATAACTGCTGAAAATATGACTTATAGCCATTAGTCAATAGTTAGGACTAACAAGCCAAATAATCAGACAATAAATGCCAAATATCCTCTGTTTTAATACCATATAAATGATTTATGTTATTACAAATGGCTGAAAATCCCCAAAAATAGTAATAAAAAAATCTAAATTAATACAAAAAAACATATTTCACTGCTTTTTTTAATAATTATTATCTGCTAACATCATACTTCATAACAGCCCCAAAATGGCTTTTCAACCCAGTAAACGAATATATATCCATAATTATTTTTGCTCATATTTTAAACCATGAAAAGTTAATAAAAATCATACTTTTGAAAATGAGTTATTAACTTAATCTCCTAAAAAAAAGAAAAATAAAAAATAGAGTAAAAAAAAGGAATAACCCTAAAATCTTATCAACTTAACTTTCGTTTCATCCACACTGCACCAACACCCAAACCAAACACCAGTCCAATGAGAAGACCAGACAACAACGGGGTTAAAAAACCTGAACTGTTATACCCCACTAAGTTCAACTTGCTTATGCCCTCCCTTATGGAATTTTCATTGGCATCAGCCACTAAAATCCGGCTTGATACCTCAGGATGCTTGTCTATAAAGTTTTGAACCGTGTCTGTGTAAGCCACTGCCAAAATCTTTTTATCTGAATTGTTAAGAGCGTGTTCCAGTTCATGTTCCACATCAGCAGCTGATGCAAACTTATACACAGTGATATTGACTCCCATGTCATCTACCACTGATCTGGCAAGTTTTCCAGTGGCATTATCAGCTATGATAATAGCTGATTCATTGGTGGTTACATGTACTCCATGTGCACTGACTGAAACCATGAAACCAGCCACGACTATGATGAAAAGTCCAATAAATTTTAAGTTGTGCATTTTTATGACCTCACTAAATTTGTTCCAACTGTGCCAATTCTGGTTTCAACTTAAAGAGGGTCAAAATGATGAATATGTTAATAATACCCTCTAAAACAGCCACGAATAGATAAAATGGTATTAAAGTAGCCAGTAATACTTCAAAGGTAGCTACACCCGCAATTAACAGAATTACAACCTGGGTTATGGTGGCCATGATAATCCCCATGAAGGTGCCTGCAAAAATACTCAACCTATCATCCAGTTCTGCTGTGAATTTATAGAATAAATAAGTCGAAAAACTCAGAACTATCCCCATAGTTATAGTATTAGCCCCTAAAGAGGTTACGCCCCCCATTCCCAGGAACAAAAACTGTACTATAAGACACAAAAATTCCACAGTTACCCCAGTGAAAGGGCCAAGTAAAATTACCACCAATGGTATTACAAACAGGTGGATAGGTACCCCAAAGGGCGAAGGTATGGATATCGAAGATGCAACAATAGTTACCGCTGCCAGAATTGCTGTATTAACAATTATTTTCTCTTTTTCCTCAGTTTTGGAAAGTTTATAAAAATATATTCCAATTACAACAAGGGTTAAAATCCAGTAGATTGCAGCCTGCCATAAAGGTATAAGTCCATCAGATAAATGCAAATTTAAAACCTCCTATAATCTATTTTTTTAATAATCTCATGAAACATAACCAAAGTTAAACAAAACTTAAAAAAATTTATTAATCGATTTTTATCTCAAAGGAAAAATCAAGAAAAATGAGAATATTTCTCTCATCTGCCAAAAAGACTCATTTGTAAATTTCTTAGAGTACCGCCTTCTTTGTAAGGGAAAGACATGGCAATTAAACCAATAACCATCATTAAACCAATCATAGCAACTGGCCCACCTGGTGAGCTACTCGATCCAGAACTTCCAGTAACCTCTTCAGGATTATTCACAGTTGTCGTTCCATTGTTATCAGCATTCCCTGTGTCACTGTCACTTGTACCTGTTTGATCAGATTGTGTCACTCCGCTACCAGAATAGTCTGAACCACTACCAGTTGAAGAGTAACCCGAGTAAGTTGAAGCTTGAGAACTTCCAGACGATCCACCAGAACCAGTACCAGTTGATGTAGATCCAGTTGAACCTGTGTCTGTAGTGCTAGTATCACCTGTTCCAGGGTCTGAAGGTTCTTCTATTGGAGTTCCATGTCCGGGATGTGCAGCAACAACGCCACAAAAACATAAAGACAATACCATTACAAATATCAGAAAGATAACATTTCTTTTCATGTGTTGGTAACACCATCCATTCAATTTTTTGGATGTAAATTAAGTAATATGCTATATAAGATTTGTGTTATTACAATTTAGTTGAAATCTTTAAAAAAAGTAATATTCGTTGCAAAACCAACATCTTTATGATTATTTTAAACAGATCTCCTCATAAAATTAGAAAAACCTAAAGTTAAAAAGTATACACTGAGATGAAACGTTATAAACTCCAAATCTCAACAATTTAGGCGTTTATCGGATTCTGGTTTTTATCAAGAGCCCTCAAATCATTTGAAGAAAGGCCTGTAATAATTCAAAGATTACAAATCCACATGATTTATTTATTAATCTTGAAAAAGTATTATATATACTGATTTTTTAAAACCACTTTAAAACATTTTAAATTAATTAAAACCTATTTTAAACTGTAAAATAATAATAATTAACTGCTAAATCAAATTCTTTTTATATTACTATATTGATCATAATGATTAAATATTTATACAAGGTAATTTAATGAATCATATGCCTACAACCATTTTACCCTCCCTTGTTTTACCACAATTGGAGGATCAGGGATCTGATACCATATTACTCACTGCAATGATGAAATCAGATCCCTGATTTACATGCAATGCAACTCAAAAATAATAGAACAATCGCTTTTAATGATTTAACCAGTTAATTTTCTTAACCTGCCCTAATGATTTTTTTAACTAGGCCAAAAAATCATTTATTACATTACAGCCCGATTCAAACCAAACAGTAATAATAATAAATAAATAGAAAGTGTTAAATATAAGAATAATCAATGCAGTGATTGTACGAATAACACCAAATAAGTTATTACTAGGGGGGTTGAATAAGGTGTTTTTGTATTAAATTGATGAACTTGCCATTTCCTCCTGCAAGACGTCTTCAGTTGGGATCGAACATCCAGATCCCTCCTGGCAGTATAAAGTAGATGGGGCATCAAACCTCCTTCTTTATAAAAAGTAATCCGCTCAAATGTATAGGTCTACCCCCTCTGATGCCCCCCTATAATCACTGACAGATTTATTTCCAGAAAATATCAAAAAATTTTTTAATAAGTGTTAAAGTTTTCAATAGGTGTTAAAATGAGAAATAAATCCATTGAAGAGATAACCGTCAAAAAAGAATTAAAAAAAATGGAAAGAAAACTCAACGAAGGATCTGATATTGTATGGGTGAACTTTCCCTACAGTGAGGCTAACCTGGCTATCATCCGAAGCATACTAAAGCAGTTTGGATGGTGCAATGAAAACCTCCGTATAAGCTTTGATGAAAACGATATTTTCGTTGAAAAAGACAACTTCTTTATCCCAACTGAAGAATCAATGAGAATAAAAGAAAATTCAGGAAATCTTTATTAACTTGAAATCCCGGTCATTTTTTTTAATCTGAACCTTTTTTTATCCATTTGAACCATGATTTTCTAAATTTCTTTTTTATTCCTTTGAAACAGTAACATTTTGAACCATAATAATACATCTATTTTCATAAATTACATTTCTAAAGCTCGCAGCTAATTTATTACTATTTTGAATATAAACAGGTGAAAGTAATACTCTTGTAAAAATATTTATGTAAATATAAAAATAATCAATAAAGTAAGAGTAGGGGAGGTAAAAAATGTTTGATAATCTTAGAACTAGAATACTGGCAGTTATTTTTGCAGGGGCTATTTTGATTGCAATAGATGGTTCAACCATCAGCCCTATTTTGGAATCCATACAAAAATCTTTTGGAGTTAGTGAAAGTGTTATAACCTGGATTTTCAACATGGAAATCCTGTTTTTATTACTTTCAACACCTATAATGGCTAAATTATCTGACAAGTATGGTCGGAAAAATATTTACGTTATAAACGCAGCTTTATTCTTAATTGGAACATTAGTTGTATCGTTTTCACAGTCTTTTGAAATGTTGCTTATTGGAAGGGCTTTGCAGGGTATAGGTGCCGTATTATCTGTACTGGCCATTACCATCATTGGTGATTACTTTGATGAAAGCCGTGGTACCATACTGGGTGCATTTGGAGTTATAATCGCCCTGGTGTATGCTTTAGGTCCTGCAATATCTGGTTTTCTGGTTAACTTTGGCTGGCACTGGGTTTTTGTGATAAATATTCCAGTAGCTGCCATAGTGGTTATCCTGGGATACTATCTTTTACCTGAAAGTAAAACCAGTGAAAAATATTCCGGTTTTGACTGGAAAGGTATGGTTTTCCTGGGTATAGCTATTGCCACCATAGCCTACTTCATATTCAATCTCAGTGAACAAGCCTCAACCACCCTACAATATTTCTTACTGGGAATTTTCATCCTGGCACTGATCATCTTCTGGTGGGTGGAAAGAAAGGCAATAGAACCTATCATACCCATTGGCCTTTTGAAAAAAAGAGACACCCTCATAGCCAGTGTGGTGACCCTGGTGGGTTACTTAGCTATGGCTGGAACCTATTACTTTTCAACATACGCCTCCATGGCCTTTAACCTCAGTTATTCCACAGCAGCTTACATGATACTTCCCATGACCATTGCCTCCCTTATAACCACACCCGTGGTGGGTAAACTCCTTGATAAAGTTGGTGCAAAACCCATTATGGTGGTGGGTGGAGTTCTCACTGCCATAGGCATGTTGATTCTGAGTTACTCATCCAACCTGTACCTGTTCGCATTTTCCTTGGTGCTGGTTGGTATTGGTAATGCATCCATTGTTGGCAATGCCCTTTACTACATCTTCCTTGATGAAACTGGTAAATCAGAAAGAGCATCTGGTCAGGCACTCTTAAACATACTCCTGAACACGGGTTCACTTTTAGGAGGGGCCATTTTAGGTTCTGCTTTAAGTTTTTCTGCCTCTGGCGCTGCTTCATTCCGTCACGTGTACCTTTACTTGGCAGTGGTGTATGTTATACTGACCATACTATCCATAGGACTCAGAGGTAGACTTTCAGGAAGCAAAAAGCCAGCTGCAGGATAAGTAGTTAAAAAAAGATGTTGGGGATTTTTTTTATTCTCCCTTTATTCCATTATTTTTTTTAAATATTCTACTTTTTATTCCATTATCCATTTCTACTATGAAATACTGTATTTAAACCACCGTAACCTTCTGATACAGGGGGTTTTTGCTGATCATCTTAAGATAATCCTCAAATGAAGAGAACCAGGAAACTTCCACTTGTTCTAAGTAATTTTCGGCAATTTTTTGGGCTTTTGTTATTTCATCCCAAGTTGGAGTCCTCCAAGGTGTCCCAGGTACTGGAATGTAACCAGTAATATGGTAGGGAATTTTTGGATCAATATCCGCTATAAAAGTGACAATTTCTTCAATTTCATCATGATCAATCAATTCTGGAATGTAAACACTACTGGCATCAACTTCAATACCCCGTTCATACACGGCCTGGAAATTCTCCAGCACAGATTTATTGGATTTACCCGTATATTTAATGTAAAAATCTTCAGATAAACTCTTAATACTAATGGAAATGGCGTCAATAGATTCGGGAGGTAAATTGTAGCCATTAGAATGCCCTATCTTGGTACGAACACCCAACACGTTTTTGGAAAAATCAGCCACTTCCTCTAGGAGAGGATAGGTGCTTACTTCTCCACCTACAAAGTGTACCCATTCAATATCCATTCTGCTTAGAACCTCTTTGATCTCTCCTAAATCCAAGAATCTATCTGGTTTTGGATGGTTTCCCAGCTTATATGAACACCAGGTGCAATTAAAATTACAGCCATAGTTATGGATATTCGCTCTTTTAAATTCTTTTGAATAACTGATTTTGTAAATTGCCATCAAAACACCGTTCTATTGAATTATGAGAAGGTGATCCTGGAAAATATTTTTAAAGTTTGGTAGCACCTATTCCAGGATCGTGCTACCTTTACTTGTTATGATATAAAAATTTTCCGATGGCAAACTTTTTAATGATGGCAGCACTATGTGAATATAACGATTAAAAAGAAGTTTAAATATGAATATGTATATTAAAATTAAGTTAAAATTTAATATAATAATTAACATTAATTTAAAATAAAAATTGAGGTTTAATATGACGGTGGAAAGAGTGGGAGTATCTTTTGAACCAGAACTCCTGGAAAAATTTGATGATCTCATTAAATCAAAGGGTTACACCAACCGATCAGAAGCTATTCGTGATCTGGTTCGCAAATCAATTATTGAAGCACACATCGAAAGTGAAGATGAAGATGTCATCGGAACTTTGACTATAATATATGATCATGATGTGGGAGATGTGACCAACGAACTACAACATTTTCAACACTTCCATCTAAGCGAGATCATTGCCACCAGCCATGTGCATGTGGAAAAACACAACTGCCTGGAAGTTCTCATGGTCCGGGGAAAAGCAAAAAGTATCAGGAAGTTGGCAGACCATATAAGAGCCATTAGAGGCGTGAAACATGGCGAACTGGTCACCACCAAATCATCAGTTTAACTATAACTTAAGATAATAATCCATTTACCTAAATTTAAACGTAATCATCAGTAATTTACTAATTTAAAACAACAAAAGGTTTATTGAGGCTTTTTAAATGGAATATCGGCACGTCCCATTTATTACTTTATCAGAAATTAAACCCAGAGTTTGGATAACCCTTTCTGGATGTAATTTCAAATGTAAAGGTTGTTTTAGTCCGGCAAAAGGCATTGCAGGTCAAAAAATGGATGTCGATGAATTGGTAAGTCTGGTAAAAAAAGCTTCCCTTGACTACTATCAAAAACTGCCAGGGGAAATCATAATAACCGGTGGCGAACCAACCCTGAACAGGAGTTACTTGCTTGATCTAGTTTCTAAACTAAATTCAAGTGCGGTCATAATCATAGAAACCAATGGCTATTTTTTAGATGAGGAATATATTGAGGAACTAATTAAAGTTGGATTAAGTGAAATCATGCTTGATTTAAAGGCCTATGATGAAGGATTGCATAGATGGTATACTGGTTTTCCAAATAAGACCATACTTGAAAATGCAAGAACAATTCACGAAAAAATCAATTTAATTATCAAAACAGTTTACACACCAGGGATCATAGATGAAGTTGAAATAGAAAAGATTGCCAGATTTATCTCTGATATCCATCCAGAAATAGAATACAGAATAAATGATTTTAAACCTCTAAAAGGCTTATCCAGAACTCCAACTGATCTGGAAATGGAAAATGCTTATTCAGCTGCTAAAAAGCATTTAAAAAATGTTATAATCAGTAGAAGTTGTAGAAGAGAAAAAACAACACCAAAAAAGAAAAGTTGGATAACTGTATTTCCAGATGGAACCATGAAAAGGAGATCATTGAAAAATTGATGATACCCCTATCAAATAGATTTATAATTCTGCCATAGTATAAATTGCAAAATTTAAACACAAAATAAAATCCCAACAAAAGGTAATAATCATGTTGTAAAAGAATTAGACAATATAATTTCATATATATTATTTAACGAGGTTGAAAACGTGAATAAAAATGAAGGACCTGAAAGACATCTCTGTTTTAAGCTTGGTAAAGTTAACCGAAAAATATATAGGCATTGTGAGAGTGAACTGGCTCCTTTTAACATCACCCCCGCTCAATTCTATGCTTTAAGTGTTTTATTCAATAATGATGGAATAAAATTTAAAGACATGGCACTCAGGTTAAATTTAGATCGTTCCAGCCTCACAGGAATTCTGGATAGGATGGAAAAAGGAGGATTCATAGAAAGGAGAGCTGATCCCGATGATCGAAGGTCTATTCTAATTTTTCTAACTGATAAATCAAAGAAAATCGGACCAGAATTATATACCATTGCCTGGGGACTTGATCAAAAGTTTAAAAATAAAATATCACCTGAAGAATTGAAAATACTCCTTAAAGTTCTGGAACAGTTGTAATACGTCTTTTTATTCATATCAAACCTCCTGTAATACACCATAAATTATTTATATTATCTAAAAAATATGTTTGTATACAAATAATTTGTATGGTGGTATAAGTTATGAATAAAAATAGAAAAAATACTACATCTATTCTGGGAATTATCGGAAGCCCAGTGGAATATAGCAATACAGACCTGCTGGTCAAAACCATAATGAATGCTACTGGAGCAGAACAGGAGTTTTTTAAACTTTAAGACATAAAAGTAGGTCCCTGCCTGGCCTGTAAGAAGTGTGCTTACACCAACCAGTGTGCAGGATGATGACTTCAAATGGCTTTCGGCTTTCTCAGAAGGTTTTAGATGCAGATATGTTGAAAATGTAGGAGAGATTAGAAATGAAAGAATCAAATAACAATACAAAAAAAGTTGAAATTAATGAAGAATGCGAAGATTTAGATTTCCGAGAACTAACTGCACCGTGCGGTCTGGATTGCTTTAATTGCCCTGTTTATCTTGCAAATTTTAATGAGGAGATCAGAAAACAATTAACATTAGGGCTTAGAGAGCGTGGTTTACCAACAGATAAAGTTACATGTCAAGGATGTCGGAAGGAGAATGGTATTTGTCCCCTTGGAGGTTTAATGACCGAACCATGCAAAGTATTTAAATGTGTCAGCTTGAAAGGCATTGAGTCCTGTGCTGACTGCGATGATTTCCCTTGTGATCATCTACATCCATATGCAGACAGGGCATCGGAAGTTCCGCACAACACGAAAGTATTTAATCTGGCATTGATAAGGAAAATGGGTGTGGAAAAATGGGCTCAAGAAAAGGCAAAACAAGTAAAGGATACTTATTTCAATGGAAAGTGGAATATTTAAATGACAAAATAACAAGTGTCACCATAATTTAGATAATATTTTCACTTATTTTTTGAGTTTAAATGGATGAAACATTTTAACATCAATGAAAATACCAATAAAATAACTACATGAGTATATAAGATAGTTTAGGAATGAATGAGCCAAACAACATAAAATCATTAAGCGAACTGGTATAATAAAGGCATATTCCAATCATCACAGACCCTAACCAGCAATATAAAAACATTATCCATTTAGGGACAATTCAATATCTTTGCAATACTCAAATAACTTTTATGCTACTTTAAATAACTTTTTTGACATCTTTAAATAGGATGATGCATATGATTATATACAGAATCAGAAAGTGTATTAAAATGATTACAATAATTATTATAAATTGGTACTTCCCTTTAAGAATGGGGGCTAAAAAAAAGTTTAATAACCGCTTTTTAACGACCAAAAAGGAATAATATAAACTAGTTGGTTTTAATACAGGGATTCTTATAAAATTTAAAAAAAATATGTGGAGGAATGATATTATGGAAACAGATTCACAATCAAAGGAAAATATTGGCATATTACTGATAGGACATGGAAGCAGTTTATCTGAAGGGAATAGTGTGATATGTAAACTGGTTGAAATGTATAAAAAAACATCAGATTACCCTGTTGAAGTAGGGTTTATGAATGTTGAGAAACCTACATACCCACTGCACTCAATACCTTGGCAAAAAAGGGCATTACAAAAATTATTGCTATGCCTATTTTTTTAGCTCATGGTCTTCACACCAAACAAGATATTCCCTACATGCTTGGCTTAGGTGAAGGACGCAAAGATGCAGGTTACTACCATGAGAAACAAGAGCAAATAGAATTTGATGGTGAAATTGTCTATCTTGATCCCATTGGAGTTGATGCAAGGATTGTAGAGATAATTGAAAAAAAGGTAGAAGACGCCCTTAAATGAGAGAACCTGCTAGAATTAATTTAGTAAAGATCAATCCATATGAAAATAAGAATTTTAAGTTTGAGACGGTTACCATCAAATCAACAATTTGACAATGAATTGTTCATCCCACCAAAAAATCATGAATTCTTCTTTCATAGTTATAACATAAATTTTATAACATGAATTTATAATTACAATCGCCATGCCCTGGCGGCAGTTTGTGCCTCCCAGAAATTATAGTAGACTCCTTTTTCCTCCATGAGTTTTCCGTGATTCCCTTCTTCAACAATCCCCCCATTTTCCAGTACCACTATCTTATCCACAGATTTAATGGTGGAAAGGCGATGGGCAATGACTATGACTGTTTTTTCTTTTATTAACTCGTTTATTGCTTCCTGTATCAGTTTTTCATTTTGTGGATCGAGATAGACAGTTGCCTCATCCATAATAAGAATGGGAGCCTCCTTTAGTATGGCCCGGGCAATGGAAATCCTCTGTTTCTGCCCTTCACTTAATTTGGATCCACCCTCACCAATAATAGTATCATATCCTTCAGGCAGATTTCCTATAAATTCATGGCATCTGGCAGCTTTTGCCGCCACCATAACCTCTTCATCCGTTGCATCCTTTTTACCTATTCTTATGTTCTCTTTAACAGTGTTATCAAATAATATAACATCCTGGAAAACTATGGAGATAAAAGAAAGCAGTTTTTCTACCGGGATATCCCTCACATCCTGGCCACCCATCTTTATCTTTCCAGAATCAACATCCCAAAATCTGGCTATCAAGTTGGTAATGGTGGTTTTACCAGCACCAGAAGGACCTATTAAAGCTGTAACACTTTCATCCTCTATTTTAAAACTTATATTTTCAAGTAAAGGCTCATCAGCATAGCTGAAGTTGACATTTTCAAATTCAATGTCAAACTTATCAATTTCAATCATTTGTTGAGGCTCTGGAAGGCTTTTTTCATTTAAAACACTGAATATATGGTGTATAGCATGGCCAATGGAGTGTTTAACATGCAGATATCCGTAGAGATAATGAGCCAAGGACTCTGAAAATGCGGGGGTGGCAATTATGAAAAATATCAGGACTTCCAGACTTAAGGTGCCAGTGAAATAGAAATATAACCCAAAAGGAAGGATAACAAAGATAAATAAACTGGAAAATACCAGGAGGATTATACTGGGGATGATGGTTGCTGATGTGCTCTGAATATTTTTGTCTTTGAAGTCTTCAACTGCTTCCTGGAATCTTTGAAATCTAACGATATCCTGGTTGAAAATTTTTATTACAGGGATGCCTTGTATAAACTCCACAATCCTGGAATTTACCTCAAATAGGGATTTTTCCCTTTCTTTTTTAACTCTCCCAGCTACTTTATCTGAATATCTGAAAGCCAACCATATTAAAGGTGTGATTGAAAGGGCAGCCAATGCCAATCTCCAATCCAAAATAAAAAACAGTACTAAGACTATTATAGTAGATATCTGAGAGCTGAGAAGATAGGGGGCCATATAGGTTACGAAATACTCAACTCGGGATACATATTCTCCTATGGTGGTGTTTAGTTCTCCTGTGGCAGTTTTGGTGAAAAAACCTAGTGAAAGTTTAGTTAACTTGTCACCTAATCTCATTCGCACATCATAGGAAATGGTTAATCCCAGCTCCATGGAACGCAGGAAAAGATGATAATCAATGATGTTAAGTATCACATAGCTGATGGCTATTAATCCAGCCAGTCCTAAAATTTTGACAATATCTAGTGATGGTTCTAGAAATTCCAGTATAACAAAATAAAGAAATACTAAAGGTATGGTTTTAATCATTCCATAAATTGACATTAAAATTAAAATGGATTTTAACTGGGATTTTTTTTCACCTGCCAGGGTAAGCAATTCTTTATACATCTAATCACACCTTTTTATTTCCCAATCTAATATTGAAACATGCGTATCCCACATTTCCCTGAAAGAACCATTATAATCCATCAAATCCTCATAAGAGCCTCTTTCAACAATTTTACCTTCCTTCAGGACCAGTATTTGGTCGGCATTAGTGATGGTGTACAGTTTATGGGCTATGGCCAGGACTGTTTTATTTCTGGTTAGATTGCTGATGGCATCCTGGATAAGAGACTCATTTTCAGGGTCAATAAAGACTGTGGCTTCATCCAAAATAATAATAGGAGCATCTTTCAAGAGCGCCCGGGCAATGGAAATCCTCTGCTTTTCACCACCACTTAATCTTTCTCCTTTTTCACCTACGATAGTGGAATAACCATCAGGAAGCTTTTCTATAAACTCATGGCATCTGGCAGCCTTTGAAACCTTAACTATTTCATCCATAGAAGCTTCGGGGTTTCCTATTTTAATATTTTGGAGGATGGTGTCATTAAAAAGATAGGGATCCTGTAAAACAATAGATACATAAGATAAGAGATTTTTCAGGGTCAGATCTCTGATATCGCAACCGCCTATCATGATCCCCCCATAATTCACATCCCAGAATCTGGCGATCAATCTTGCTATGGTGGTTTTACCCGCCCCAGATGGCCCCACAAGTGCACATCTGGTGCCTTGCGGCACATAGAAATTTATGTCATTCAGTACAGGGTTTCTATCATCATAGGAAAAAAATACGTTTTTGAAAGTTATATCAAAATGTTCTGCTTCCTTTTTTCCTTTATCATCTATATTTTTTGTGGCAAATATTTTATTTATCCTATCCATGCATTCTTTTTCTTCCATCCCGTACCTTAAAAATTCATAAATCCGCATGAAAAGACCACCAAATATGGGGCCGACTATTAAGAATAGTAGAAAGGTTTCCATTGCCAACATCCCTCTACTATAAAGCAATAATCCTACAGGGATAATAAATGCAAGAGTAGAGGTTATCAGACCCTGGTAAATGGTAAAGGGGGCTGCTCTTTGTCGGGACCATTTGATGACACTGTCCCTCCAGAAAGCCATACTTCCTTCATACTTTTTAAAAGATTCTGCAGTGTGGTTGAAGGCTTTTATCACTTTTATTCCCTGAACATACTCCACTACTGTGGAGTTAACCTCTGACTGGGCTGAAAGATATGCATCTATCATCTCGCTCCACCCACTGCTTTTAAGGAGGATCACGGTTATTGCCAGGGCTACCGGTAACACAGAAGCCAGGGCCATTCTCCAGTCCATGATGAAAAGAAAGATTCCTAAAAACAAAGGAACGAAAATGGTGCTTATCATTTCTGGAAGATGATGGGCCAGGAAAAACTCCAACATTTCCACATTTTCATTCATAATCGTCTTAAGTTCCCCTGTATTCTTTTCATTGAAAAAACCAAGTGGTAGTTTTGATAATTTTTTCCCTAGTTCAATTCTCACGCTGTAGAGGATCTGGTAAGCTGCAACATGGGATATATTATAGGCATAGATAAGGACAACAGACATGACTACGTATACCACTGGAATCAAAGTCAAAATCCACCATATACGCGTTTCATCAGGATTAAAACTGAATATCTGTAAAAAAAGAAGATATATCAAGTAAAAGGGGATTATGGCAAGGGCACAGGAAATCACATGCAGCATGCAGGCAGAGGTAAGCTTTAATTTTCTCCTACCTGCCAGTTTAATCAGATCCTTAAACATTTTATTCACCAGTATCTATCTCTTTTAATCCAAGGAGAGGGGGTTTTATTCCTGTTTTAAGGGTTATCTCAGTTATGGGTGCAGGTTTCAATCCAGCTTCCTTGAGGAGATCCAGTTCAGCAAATACATTCCTGGTATCTCTATCCAGGAGTATAGAACCGTCTTTCATGACCACCAGTCTCTGGCAGTATTCTGCAGCCACCCGCATGTCATGAGTGATAAGGATGATGGTCACACCCTCCTGATTGAGCCTTTTCACCAGATTCATGAAGGAACTTACATGGTACCAGTCTTGACCTGTGGTGGGCTCATCTATAATCAAAATCTCTGGTTTTTTAACCAGGGCTGTGGCTGTGGCCACCCTTTGCCTTTCACCCCTACTCAAAGTCAGAGGATGTTCATTTCTGAATTGTTCCAAGCCCATTATACTGATAATTTCATCAACAACAGTTTCACTCCCTTCAAAACCATAAGCTAGCTCTGAATGAACTGAATCACAGAATAACTGGTGTTCAGGGTTCTGAAATAGAAATCCTGCTACATTAACCAGTTCTTTTCTCTGTTTTTCTGGATTAAAGCCCCTTACACTTACTGATCCCGGGCTGGGCTTCAATAATCCCATGAGGAGCAGGGCCAGGGTGGTTTTACCAGAACCATTAGCCCCCAGAAGGCCCACTATTTCTCCCTGATTTATGGATAAATTGATATCATGCAAAGCTTTTTTATCACCATAGTGGAAGGATAGATCCTTAATTTCCACCATTTTTTCAATTTGAAGCCCGTAGTTAAATATTTCCTGGGGAAATGCTTTGATGGGAAACTTCCTGAAAGTATCCAGGGCATCATCCACTGAAAGAGGAAGTGTCGGGACACCTAGTTTCAATCCTATTTCAACAGTTTGAGGAGGTCTCAGCCCAATATTCTCAAACAATCCGTTTTTGAATATTTTTTGAGGAGTATCATCGGCTATTATTCTGCCCTTATCCATGAGGATCAGCCGGTCCAGGTAAGTAGCCACATCATCCAAATGATGTTCAGCCATGATAATGGTCATGCCTGCCTGGTTCAACTGGTGAATCACATCTAGTACCATTTCTCTTCCCTGTGAATCAAGTTCTGAGGTGGGTTCATCCAATACCAGGACTTCCGGTTTAACAGAGATGGCTGAAGCAATGACTACCCTCTGTTTCTCCCCACCTGAAAGTTCAAAGGGGTATCTTTCCCTTAGATCATTTATCCCCACCGCATCTAATGAAAAATCAAGGCATTCTTTTATTTTTTCCACAGGATAGTTCAGATTCTCGGCAATAAATGCCACTTCATCTTCTACAGTGACACTGAAAAGTTGGACTTCTGGGTTCTGGAAGACCATTCCCACCTGGGTGGCCAGTTCTGGGATTTCGTGTTTGGCTGTGTCTAGGCCGCATACTTCTACTTTTCCCTCCATAACTCCATTTACAGCATGGGGGATGATTCCATTAAGATGGTATAGTAAAGTTGATTTTCCACAGCCAGATTTTCCAGCCAGACCTATGAATTCACCCTTTTCAACTTCCAGATTAATGTTTTTTAAGGCGTATTCCTCAGATCGAAGGTACTTGAATGATAAATTAGTTATCGAGATTGTCTTATCCATATTTACACCGTATTAATCACCACAATTCCTAAAACAGTTAGAGAGAATGCTGAAAATATCACATCATTCCTCCTAAATTTTATGGTTTTAAGGGAAGTTCTCATGCTGGAGTATCCAAATGCTTTAGTTTCTAAACTCAGGGCCATCTGTTTGGATGTTTTAAGGGAAGTGATGAGCAGTGTTTCCATTAGGAGAACCATGTCTTGGTAACTGGTTTTAATTTTCCGGAGTTTCTGGGCGTTTCTTATGGTATGGAAGTTCTGGAAGGTAAGGGGTATGAATCGTATGGACATGGTCACCATGAGGATCATCCATTCTGGAAATCTCATGTCTCTTAAAACCAGTATCATATCACTGGGATGGGTGGTGAATGGAATGATCAGGGGCGCCAGGACCACGGCTATCATACGCATGGAAAAAACCACTCCATACTTAAGGCCTTCTACAGTAACAGGAAGGGAACCTATCACCGGCACGTTGTAGGGTAGTATGTTGAATAGAACTGTTTTGGTGCCTGTGTAGTCTGGACGATCAGTATAAAACACGGCCTGGGTCAACATACCCATTACAACCAATAATAAAAGTACTAGGAAGACTGGTTTAAACTTCCGGATGGGAATATCTGCCATTACCCAGATTATTGCAGAAATAATGATCAGGAAGGCTAACATGATGTAAGATGAAGTTAAAAGAGCCGCTGCCATTATACAAAGGGCAAAAAGTATTTTAGAGCGAGGATCAAGCCTGTGTAATGGGGAATTGGAGTTAATATATTCAATCATAGAAGCACCAAATAAAGGCAAATATGCAGACAGACAGTTCACTCGTTTTAACTTGTTTTTTTGGACTTCAAAATAGGTTATACAGATTCTAAAACGTTTTTAGCCTTCTCCCCGAGTTTATAACCTAAATATCCTCCAATTGCAAATGTAATTATGTGAGGAACTATTAAAGCAGCTATAGTCCATAAAGGAAGGTATAATCCATAAATTAGTACCATGATAGCCACGTAAACCACACGAGAGACAAAGCCGTAGAGTGTGGATCCAATTACATCCAGTTTAAGGTTCATAGCATATTCAGGTGTGGATCTTAAAACTAATTCTAATACAACAGCCCCTGCAAGAGTGTTTAGTGCGGTTAAGGTCCCTCCATACATATGGGCAGATGAAAAGTCGATGAGTGTGTAGACAAGTCCCAGAGCCAGTATGGTGTACCTTTTTCCAATCACCACTGCAGCAGCAATGAGTACCATCCCAAATAATATTCCGTGGAATAATGTACCCACAACAGTCCCGGCCAGCCATATCATCCCTACTAAGAACATCAAAGCCAAAAAAGCCGCCATCATCACAATGTCACGTTTAGTGAAATCAAACATAACCATCCTATCACCCAAACACCTTCAGACTGATTCCAATGTACCTTTAACTTTAATTCCAATTTTATTCCCTAAAAATCCTCCAATAGCGAAAGTTACCATGTTTATAACTATATAAGCTACAATGATGTATCCTGGTAAGGTCATCCCATAGATGAATATCAATATCAACATGGAAGCCAGCCTATTGGAAAAAGCATATAGGGTTGCACCAATTATATTCATTTTATTACTGGCTGCATATGGTTCTGAGAGCTGCAAAATTGCCTCCAGGACTATGGCACCAGCCAGATAACTTAATGCCATGAGAGTGCCACCATACATGGGGGCGAAAAATAGTTCAATTATGGTTTTTACAATTCCCAGAGTTAAGATAGTATATTTCTTCCCTACAACTATTGCTGCGATTATAAGGACTGCGCCGAAGAGTATTCCATAAACAAAATTACCAACAACTGTCCCAAGAACCCATACTACCTCTGTCACCATCAGCAGCGCTAGAAATGCAGCCATAAGCGTGACATCTCGTGTGGTGAATGGAAATTTAGCCATTTTTTTACAACATCCTCTAAAATTTTGTTATTAATAATTTTAAAGTATTAAAATCTTATCAACAATTAGTATAAAATTATTCAATATAATATTTTCTATTTAATTTTTATTATTAATTTTACTCCTATTTGCTTCAAAAAGGTAATAAAAAAACAACATTACATAGATTCTGAAACGTTTTTTAATCTTTTTCCTAATTTATAACCTAATAAACCACCTATCGGAAATGTGACGGCAAAGGAAGCAATTGCGCCCATAGTTAACCAGGTTGGTAAAACCAAATTATACACAAAGATTATTATGAGTACATAAAATGATCTGGATACAAGACCATAGGCTAAAGTCCCTATCACTGCGATATTCCTGTTTTCACAATATGGTCTTGAAAGTTGCAACATTCCTTCAAGAACCATAGCACCTGCCAAATAAGCAAATGCTGCCAAAGTTCCCCCGTACATCTGAGCAAAAGCTAAATTAATAATTGTGTTGATGATTCCAATAATGAGAATTGTACCCTTTTTGCCAATTACCCTAGCAGCGGTGATTAAAATCATCCCATACACTACCCCATAAATAATGACAGCAACAAAGGGGTTTAGCCATACCATATCCACCATCAAAAGCATAGCTATAAAAACGGCTATTCGGGTAATATCATAAGTGGTAAAGTTCATTTTCATTAAATTTCTTCCCATTAAAGATTAATCTTCGCTAATCGGCTTTAATGACACAAATTTTTTTCGCATAGTTTCTTTTGCTACCTTTATCATCGCTTTGAATAAACGAAAATTTTTCGTTGCTGTGGATTGGATAATCTGGTCTACCCAGTATTTAGGTCTTAAATAGAAACTCCTATGTGCAGTTTTACAGTAAGCTTCGATCTCTTCTTTAGTGAATTCACTCAAGCCCCTATGTGAATCACTAAGCACCATATACTCATTCGGCTCGATTTTACCGTCTGCAACTGCCTTATCCCATAATCGAGACCCGGCAGCATATTCTAATGTGAAAAAGGCCACTACATCCAAAGGTAACGATTTTGAAAACTGGACTGTATTTTCAAAATGCTGTTTTGTTTCGGATGGTGCACCTAATATAAAACTACCAACTGTAAAAAAACCCATTTCCCTACTTAATTTCACCGCTCTACGAATATCATCTAATTGTGTTCCTTTATTATAAAAATCAAGGATATCTTGATTGCCAGATTCTATTCCAAAATATATTCCTTTAACACCGGAATCCCTCATCTTTTTATACATACTCCTTTCTGCTGAATCACACCTACCCTGAAGTAAGAGTTCTATCTTCAAATCTTCTCTTTTTAACATATCCATTATTTTATGAACTCTTTTCTGATTTCCCAAAAAATTATCATCTAATATCATGATAGAGTCGTAACCTTCCTCAATAACCTCCTTAATCTCCTTTATCACATTTTCAACAGACCTCTCCCTATATTGACTCATTCCTATAAAATTTCGCGCGCAGAATCTACAGTTATGCTGACATCCTCGACTTGTGATTATCGCCGTGAAATTTCCCTTTGCAAACTTGGATCCAAGGACGTAACCATACTCGTAATCTTTCACATGATATCGAGCTGGAAATGGGATCAGATCAAGATTTTTTATAATTCTGGGAGGTTTTCCATCCTTAATTTTCCCTTCTTTAAAATAGTGAATAGCAGGAATTTCACAAAATTCTTTTTTTCCATTTATAGCATCTAAAATATCCAGAATAACTTCTTCACCTTCTCCTTCAACACTTACTTTTGCATTTAGGTCCAAAAGCGATTGTTTAGGATAAAGAGAACAATGTGGCCCTCCAACAATCAAAGGAATATCTTTATCAAATTTTTGTACCATTTTAGACAATTTTATAGAATTTTCAAGTGCAGAAGTAAGGACAGTCAAACTTACCGCATCAGAAGAAAGAATTTCTCTTTTTAATTTGTTTTCATTCAATGGCTCAGCACAAAAATCTATGACCTGTACATCATGCCCATTTTGTTCAAGTATTTTTGAAAGATATAAGATGCCTAAAGGAGGAGCATACGGACTATGAGGAACAATTTGTTCGCCAATTGTCCATTCACCGGGAGGATGTATAAAAAGAATCTTCATAATTGATCTTATTTTTCAAGAAACTTCCATTATGACAAGCACTTTTTTCGAATATGTTAGGATACAGGGTCTATTTCTTATATTTTTGTAACTCAAATCTCACTCAGAGAATTTGCAAAAAAACAACCCCCTATCTAACCAACTGAAATTGAGACTCTAAAGTTTAAACACCTCCTGTTACTCCTATAATCAAAGACATACAAAGTAATAGTTGACCCATATATCGTAAAAAGACAATCGAGGAGTCTGTGCGGAATCTTTCAGGATCTGCTAAAAGTGCCAGTGATAACAATATCAATGACATAACAGCAATGAAAGCTGTGGGTAAATATGAAAGATGGAGTCCCCATAACCATAACGACATCGTGCCAAAGGCTGCAAATACTGTCAAAAGAAATGCAATTACCGAAGCTGCTTTCAAGCCGATCTGCATGGGCAATGTTCGTACTCCCATTTTTTTGTCAACTTCTATGTCAGGAAATCTCCCGATAATATTGTCACTCGTATATATGAGAATTCCTATTATCGTCACAACTATTGCCAATGTTGAGATGTTATTACCAATAGTAGAACCGACCAATATGCAAAAACCAACAGCTATTCCAAAACATAAATTCCTAAGGATGCCCTCACGCTTTATGTAACTTAAATAGGGATAAATTGTTTTAAATATTATCACTACTAAACTTACTGCTAAGCAGTAAATACTGACGAGAGAAGAAAGATATAAACAGAGAATGTAAAAAGCTGATCCATAAATCAAACTTTCTTGTGTAGATATTATGCCTGAAGCGATTGGTCTATGGGGGTGTGCTAATTTGTCGGACTCTATATCAAAATAGTCATTGAAAACCAATCCTCCAGCCCAGGCTAAACTAGGTATTATTGCCCCTAAAATCAATGATGTAAGATCAGGATTATTAACTGATAAGTATACTCCACAAGTACCTAAAGCAGCAGGAACCACTAATAATGGGAGACGTATGAGTTCTATTAATTTAATTAACTTCTCCATTTTTAACCTCTGTTTATAACTAAATAAAATAAACATCTAATCATAGTTTTCAATTCACTATCTAGTTCACCTTCCTAAACCTCTTTTAATTGTTTTTTGAACTTAGATAATGCTAAAAGTGGAAATACGGCAGAATATAATTTATATTTACAGAAACTAACCGAAACAGCTGAATATGAACTTGGAAATCCTCCATCTTCCCTTTGAATCTTGCCTAAAAAAGAGATTCCCTTTTTTATGGTTTCAGTTATTTCAGGATCAGATGGAACATTAACATCTATCAATGAAGATAATGCCCAACTAGTTTGTTCCACTGTACTAGGCCCAAGTACTGGTGTTTCAGAATAATAACTACTATGATGTTCTCCCCAACCACCATCAGAGTTTTGGGTTTCATTTAACCAGTCAATAGCTTTCAAAACATAATCTGATTGAGGATCAACTCCCACACTTTTTAATCCCTGTAAAACACA
Organism: Methanobacterium petrolearium; assembly: GCF_017873625.1. Classification (NCBI taxonomy): domain Archaea; kingdom Methanobacteriati; phylum Methanobacteriota; class Methanobacteria; order Methanobacteriales; family Methanobacteriaceae; genus Methanobacterium; species Methanobacterium petrolearium. The sequence continues at coordinate 30,631 of NZ_JAGGKL010000006.1, forward strand.
ACTAGTTCCGTATGTGTAGCAAAGGCCCCACCTACCCCACCATGAACCATAGTCTGTCTGATTATCTTTTAACCATTTTATTGCTTTTTTAACAGATTTTGATGATTCATTACCAGTTTCACCTAAAACTTGAAGAACATGTCCCGTGATGTCAGTGGAACCGGCATCTACCCACATTTCATCTCCCATTTTATATTTAACATGACATTGATTTTTGCAATATAATGACCAGCTTCCATCATCATTCTGCATTTGACTAAGAAACTCAATACCCTTGGTAATCACACTTTTTACATTATTATTGCCCGAAGAAATCTTATTTAAGGCTAAAATTGCATAGGCCGTATCATCATTGTCAGGATGGCAAGAGTAACTAAATGGCCATCCACCATGATCCATCTGAGTTTTTTTCAAAAATTCGACAGCATTTTCTATTACCTGATCTGTTGGTGAAATTCCTGCCTCGAGTAATGATATTACAGCCAGAGAAGTCTCCCATACCGGTAGTTGTACTGTGTTTAGATCACCTTCAACTCCAATCAGACTATCAAGGAAGTTTAACCCCTTACTTATCTGGGAACCATCTATACCGTAACCCAACTCATAAAGAGCATAAATTGAAGCAAGTGTAAATTCTGAAATGCCAAACCAAGACCCATTTTCCAACTGATCTTTCAATAGTTTACGTTCCATCCGTTTGATCAAATTTTTACGAATGAAACCAAATTTTTGAGATTTCAAGAGGAATATGAGTTGGAGAGGAGTTATCGCGCTGCTTACCCAAGGCAGAGGATAAAAATATACACTCCATGAAAATAATCTGGGGAACTTCATCTGCAGTTTGCCTAATATCTTGCCGAATTTTTCCGGCATATTGAACAACATAAAAGAAGCCAGGATCAGCGAAGAATTTTGATGGAAAATATCATCCCAATCACCATCATTTATTGATAAAAACATCTCTCCATATGGCGAGAGTTGTTTTTCACCAGTATAAGTTTCAATCCATTTTTTTGCTGCATCCAAATTGTTATTATCTATATTTCTATCCACAGCTGCCAGAGCCATCAAAGTATCTTGAAAATTCAAAGAAAAATAATTTGTCTCATCTAAACCCCAACTACCATCATGATTTTGATTTTTAATTATCCACTCATTTAGTTTATCCTTTTTTTTGTCAATTCCTAGATGATTTAATAGTATCACATATGCCGCAGTAGACCACAGATTATCAAAATCAGTTTCATCATAGATTGAGCCATCAGGACGCTGTTTATTGATCAAATAACTTATCGACTTATTGATCATCTTTTCTAAACTCATCAAATAACACCTTTCATCGATTTATTTTACAGAGATTCTAATTTGGTTGGATACCAAATCATTACAGATTTGATATGAACTATGAAAACCATTCATGAAACCCTCCATCCTAGGGCGGTGTTGTGTGCTTTCCACATTCTCTTATAGAGTCCTTCTTTTCTTATCAGATCTTCGTGGGTCCCATGTTCCACAATCTTCCCGTTTTCTATTACAATGATCTGATCTACATGGGTGATGGTGGAAAGGCGGTGTGCAATCACTAAAACGGTTTTACCTCTGGTTAAACGATTAATAGCTTCCTGGATGATGTTCTCGTTTTCAGGATCAACAAAAGCAGTAGCTTCATCAAGAATAATGATGGGTGCATCCTTTAAAATAGCCCTGGCAATGGAAATTCTCTGTTTCTCCCCACCACTCAATCTAGCTCCCTTCTCACCAATCACTGTATTATATCCTTCAGGCAACTGATTTATAAACTCATGACACCTTGCTGCTTTAGTGGCTGCGACAACTTCTTCATCAGTAGCATCTTTACGTCCCAGCCGGATATTTTCCATAACAGTATCGTTAAATAAAATGACTTCCTGAAAGACCATGGATATATAGGAGAGTAACGTATCAAGTTTTATCTCCTGAATGTTTTTTCCTCCAATTCTTACCTCACCAAAATCCACATCCCAAAAACGTGCAATCAGACTAGTTATTGTAGTTTTACCACCTCCAGACGGCCCAACAAACGCCATTACACTTTTTTCAGGGACCCTGAAGTTTATATTATGGAGAACTGATTCTGTATCATAACTGAAAGACACTCCTCTAAACTCAATATCAAAATTTTTTATTCCTACATCTTCTACTGGCTCATAAAGAGGTTTTTCCTCCATTAATTCCGTGATTTTTTTTATAGCTTGGCCTTCAGGACTTTTAGAGTGTAAATACCCAAATAAAGATTGTGCAAGCGAATCAGAAAAAGCTGGAGCAGTTATTATGATAAATATCAGAGTACTTAAAGGCAAAGTGCCCTCAAAGTAGAAATATGACCCAACAGGTAAAATAATAGCTATACTAAGACTAGTGAATGTAAGGAGAATTATGCTGGGAACAGTTATAGATACAACCGCCCGGACATTTTTATCTCTGAAATCATTCATTGTATCCTCAAATTTGCGAAATCTGTGTGCTACTTGGTTAAATATTTTGATAACTGGCATTCCTTCAATAAACTCCACAATTACAGAATTAGTCTTACGGAGAGATTCTTCTCTTTTTTTGGTTACCCTCACAGCAACCCTATCTGCGTAGGTAAAGGCTATTATAGCCAAAGGAATCGCAAATCCAGCGGCAAAAGCCATTCTCCAATCTAAAAAGAGAAAAAAGATCATCATTGTGAAAGCAGATGCTATGGCTGAGAGGATATACGGTGCTGAAATGGAGATGAACATCTCAATCCTTGATACATATTCACTTAATATTGTGTTGAGTTCACCAGTAGACTTGGCAGTGAAAAACCCCAGGGACAACTTTCTTAATTTATCACCCAGATCCATTCTAATATCGTAACATATTTTATGGCCAGATTTCATGGCGAAAAGACCTAAATAATGATCCCAGACGTTGATTAGAATGAAAACTATGGCAAGGCAAGCTGTCAATATTAGGATACTATTTATACTCATATTAGATATGCTGCCCAAAGCTTTACCTATATCAATGCCGGGACTAAGAATCTCGAGAATGATTAGGTAAAGAATCAAATAAGGAATAATCTTGATTATACCCCTTAAAGTCATCAAAGAGAAGATTAACTTCAATCTTTTTTCATTATCCTTTGCCAGGAAGAATGCTTCCCTAAACATGTTCCATCCTTCTGATTCCCCATCCTAGGGCTGTGTTGTGTGCTTTCCACATTCTCTTATAGAGTCCTTCTTTTTTCATCAGTTCTTCATGGGTTCCTTGTTCCGTAATCTTCCCGTTTTCTATTACAATGGTTTGATCTACATGGGTGATGGTGGAAAGGCGGTGCGCAATCACTAAGACGGTTTTACTTCTGGTTAAATGGTTAATGGCTTCCTGGATGATGTTTTCGTTTTCAGGATCAACAAAAGCAGTAGCCTCATCAAGAATAATAATAGGTGCGTCTTTTAATATTGCGCGGGCAATGGATATGCGTTGTTTTTCTCCACCGCTCAATCTAGCTCCTTTTTCACCAATCACTGTATTATATCCTTCAGGCAACTGATCCACAAACTCATCGCATCTAGCAGCGGTTGCAGCAGCCTTTAATTCATCTTTCGTTGCATTTGGATTTCCCATTTTAATATTTTCCAGGATAGTATCATTGAACAAAAAGACCTCCTGAAAAACAAGGGAAATATAGGATAAAAGCTTCTCCGATGGCAAATCTTTAACATTCCACTCCCCTATTTTAATTTCACCTTCATTTACATCCCAGAATCGAGGAATTAATCTAGCAATAGTGGTTTTACCGGATCCTGAAGGTCCCACCAGCGCACATGTTGTGCCCTTCTGTACTTGAAAACTGATTTTATCCAAAACAGTTTCTTCATCCGCTTGATAAGAAAAACTCACATCTTTAAAATTAATGTCAAAATTAGAAGGAATGTTGTCTTTTTCACCTTCACTGATAACCGGTGCGTAGCGTAATTCATTCACTCTATTCATACACTCTGTTTCTTCAAGCCAGTATCGCAGGAACTGATATATGCGTGTGAAAAATGCACCGAACAATGGACCTATGAATAAGAAAAGTAAAAACATTTCCAGGGAGATTGCATTCTCCTGGTAAAGCCATAAACCAACTGGAACTATTACCACTAAAGTGGATGTGATAAGGGCATAAAATATAGTAAACGAAATGGCTGTGTCTGTAGACCAACTAATCATCTTATCACGCCACTTTACCATATTTTCCTGATATTTATGAAAAGATCTAGCTGTCTGATTAAATGCCTTGATTAACTTGATTCCCTGTGTATATTCCACTATGGTACTGTTAACCTGCGACTGTGCAGTCAAAAAACTCTCCACCATATCTGGCCATTTACGACTGCTAATACCTATAACCCCCACAGCCACAAGAACAGGAGAAATAGAAGCCAATGCCATCCTCCAGTCCAATATAAATAAAAGAACTCCTAAAAAAATAGTGATAAAAACCGTAGATACTATTTCTGGAAGATGATGTGCTAGGAAGAACTCCAAGCGTTCCACATTTTCATTCATGATAGTTTCCAGTTCTCCTGTATTCCTATCATTGAAGTACCCCAAAGGTAATTGGACCATCCTTTCTCCAAGTTCAATTCTAACATCAAAAAGAATTTCATAGGCAGCTCTGTGAGATAAATCATAGGCATAAATAAGAAGAATTGATGTAATAACATAAATGAACGGTAGAATAAGAACTATTTGCCACATGTGTTCCTGATTAAGGGTCGAGCTGAAGAACTCAAGGAGGAGCCAGTATATCAAGAGAAAGGGTATTATAGATAGAATAGAACTCAACATTAAAATAAGACATGATGCAATTAATTTTGTCTTACGTTTACCTGCAAGTTGGATTAGATTCTTAAACATTTTCATCACTTATATTTTTGATTGCTAAAATGTAATTAAAGACATATAAACCAAAATTTCCCCCATAAAGAATGAATAAACTATCCAAAAGCCACTTAAGCTACAAAATTTCTCGGGATTCCTTAAAACAATTGTAGATGATCCTATTAAAGATATAATGGCAATAACTGCTAAGGGAAGGTAAGAGACTGGCAAACCCAATTTCCAGAGAAACATAATTATTATGCTTGCAGATGAAATCAAGCCAAAGACTATGATTGTAGATAATTTAGGGTTTAGTTGAATAGGCAGAGTATTAAAACCCATTTTTGCATCAGCTTCCCAATCTGCAAATGTTCCTATAATATTATCACTGGTGTGTATAAGCGTAGATATTGCCATAACTGCTAAAACAAGGTAAGAGAAATTTTCATTTACAGCGGCCCCTATAAGAACACATGATGCTACTGAGAAACCAAAAAAAAGATTTCCATAAATTCCTTTTCGCTTCAAGTCATTAGAATATAATGTAGCAAAAATCATCGCTAGGATGGTTGCCCCAAAACAATAAATATTCACATAAAAAGCTATTGAAAGACTAATTATATAAAATAAAGCCCCATATATGAAAGCTAGCTTTTTAGATATAATTCCAGATGGAATAGGCCACTCTGGATGATGTATGCTGTCAAATTCTGCATCAAAATAATCGTTAAATACTTGCCCTCCTGACCATCCAAAAATTGTAATCAAAGTTGTAAATAGAACTCCAGAAAAATCATTACTTGCCGAAGTAATCATAAAACCACATACTCCCGCTGCAGCAGGAATGGCAAATAATTGGGGACGGGGTAAAATTAACAACTCTCTCAACTTATGCCAAAACCCCATCAATTTGATCACCTATTTTTATATGCTAATGTACAGGAAGGATCACTTCCAAAAATATTTCCTGTCCCATATGCTCGACTTCGGCATCCCCCACATTTCTCCTTAAATTCACAAACATTACATCCACCAAACCTTTTATTCCGAATATAGTCCGCCAATTTACTATTCCATATATCATTAAAGTCGTCTTCTAGAATGTTACCCAAAATAACTGGTAAATTACTACAGGCTAACATATCACCATTTGGTAAAAGACTAAAAAGATCTTTACAAGCTTCACAACCAGATGCACTCGATTTCCATCGGACCCACTGAGGATAAAAAATTATAACATCAACATCCGGTTTTTCATCCTTCAGATAACCATTAATAGTGTTTAAAATAAAATCTGTTTCATATGCCGTTAATTCCAATGAATGTAATTCTTTAGCCCTTCCAACAGGATTAAGTCCTTCAAATGTAATAGATTTTAAACCCATGTTTTCCGCCATTTCAATAAGCTTTATAGAGTCTTTAAAATTTTTTTTGGTTACACATACGCCCATATCAACATCTATTTCTTCTTTAACACAAAGTTTCAAGGCTTCATTTGCGAGGTCAAATGAACCATCCCTATACTGATTGTGAACTTCAGGGTATGGTGAATCTAAGCTAATGCCTAAACCTTGAATCCCAATTTGTTTTAGTTTTTCCACTAATTTTTGATTTATTAAAGTTCCATTAGTTAGTATAGATGTTGGCATCCTTTCTACACTCTTTTTCAGTATTTTGAATATATCTCCTCTTAAAAAAGGTTCTCCACCCCCTATTATTAATTTATCAATTTTTATGCATTCTAAATGTTCTATTATGTCTAAAAGTGGACCAATTGGTTCTATATCATGATTTTTTCCATTTGCATCCATATAACAGTATTTACAACTTATATTACATGATTCGGTGGCCATCATTACGCAATTCATCTATTAACCTCCAACAGTGTGGGTCTTTACCCAAATAAGATCCATGTGCATAGGCAGATCCTCTACATCCTCCACAAACATATTTGAAACGACAGGATACACATCCTTCAAAAAGATCCCTATTGCGCAGATTATTGAAAACTTCGGATTCATTCCATATATCTTCCATAGAATCTTTCTTTAGATTTCCTGCATTAATAGGTAAACGGGGACAAGGAGTTACAGTTAGATCGGGATTAACAGAAATAGCAGCCACACCCGCAGTACACCCCCCACACAAATAATTTTTATTTAAATGTTCGGTGATCTCTTTCTCTCTGAAAACAAGCCATAAAGGATCATTTGACCCAACTAATAAACCATCAATGTTTTGATACTCAGACATTACTCTAAAAACCGCAACAACATCTTCAATTGAAGGTTCTAATATTTTTGATTCTGGCATATTCTCCATTAAGGTCATCCGTTCAATAATACAACGATTAACACCATTATCTATAGCAAATTCCAAATAATTAGATACATCACTTACATTATCTTTCACTAGAGTCATCCGCATAGAAGTATAAATATCATAATCTACAAGAGTTTCAATCGCGTTCAAAGCCATATCAAACGTTCCATCTCCTCTTAAGGGATCATTTATTCCAGAAGAAGAACCATCAAGACTTATAGTGACTTTTACATCCATGGATTTCAGTTTATCAGCCCATTTTTTGTTAATCAAAGAGCCATTTGAGGTTATATGAATATCAAAGGCCAATTCATGAGCATATTTCATTATCTCCTGAAAATTCGGATAAATAAAAGATTCTCCTCCAGTAAAAATCACATGTTTTGAGCCTAAATTTTTCGCCTGATTTAAAACATCTTTAGCATCTTCCAACTTCATATTTTCATTTTCATACGAATCAGCATAACAATATACACAATTCAAATTACAGTTACCAGTGATATGAAGTACTAAAAGAAATGGAGTATATGACATATACTATCCCTCTTTATACTGTTGATGTTAAATTGTCAATTCCTCTTTAAAATCCTCATTTGAAAAAAATAAAAAAATAAAATAAAATTTTATGGAAATCTAGTGGTTGTGGAAGCAACCTATTTCTTTAAACTCTTCATAGTCCATATAAATCCCCTCCTACTTTTATAAAAATAGTTATGATTTAACTACTATAAATACTTTTTTATAAAAAAGTATTAAAAAATATGCCAATTAAAATTAAAGTAATAATTAAATTAAATAAACTAATAATTTTATGTATAAATTATAACAAAGAAAAAAATCGTGTGCTTCCCATTAAACACACATTAACAAATTTTCCATTCCCTTAAATAAAAAAAGTACAAATCTTTTATTCAATCTTCTTCAAGTTCGAAATGCATTCTTCTAAGATCCTGACAGTTTCTTCCTCTTTTTGTGGAGGAATTTTCCCCACTGTTTCCTGTATTTTAAAAGTTAGATCTTGGAGGACTGTTTTTTCTTCACCAAACATTTCCATGAACAGTTCTCTGAACTTGGAAAATTTCTGTTCAGACTCTTTATTCACCTTTCTGAGGGTAAACAACAATTTTTTTCCCTGAGGTGTGACGTCATAAATGATTTTGGACCGTTTCCCAATGGATGAGACCTCTATCAACCCTTCTTCATCTAATTGCTTCAAAAGAGGATATAATGTCCCTTTGCTGGGAGTCCAACCACCACCAGTTCTTTCAGATATTAACTTTAACAGATCGTAACCTGATCTGGGTTTTTCATTCAGGGAGTGAAGAACAAACAGGGTTAATAAACGGACCTCTTTTCCCTCAATTGATACGAATTTCCATATTCCCGTCATATTATTGTTTATATAAATCGACTTATGATATAATATTATGCTGTTTAAACTGTCAGTTCGCATACTAACTCATGCTTTAAAAAACAGAAATCTATTTTTTCTTGTTTTATCCTGATTCAATTTGAGTATGAATGTTTACATTTGATTTTATCAGGTAGTTTATTATGCTTTTGGTAATAATTGAAGGATTTTGTAAAGTGACCATTATCTCTATGCATTCCAACGAACTTTGTGAACTTTTCAAGTTTATTTACTGTAGAATTACTTAAAACATGTTCCATTGCACATGCTTCTTTCTCAGCAGTCACATTATCCACATCTAAAATGTTTAAAAAGTTTTTTAATGTAACATGCTTGTATATGATGTCTTTTGCAATCTTTATTCCCTTTTCACTTAACTTTATTTTCCCATATTTTTCATGATAAGCCAGGTTCTTTTTTGAAAGCTTGTTTACGGCCTCAACAACACTGGGATGTTTAACATTAAGTTCTTCAGCAATATCAATTCCCCTAATAACTCCTTTATCTGTTTGCAGATTGTACATGACCTCAATGTAATCTTCCATATTCTTACTAAGCTTCTGAAAATCACCCATACTAACACCTTACTCTTTTTAACATGCATTAAAGACTTAAATTTGGATACGAGTAGTTATTCCATTTTAATAGCTTTTTATCCTCTTTTAGCTGCGTTTTTTATCACTTCATCCAGATTTACACCCTTAGGTGGTATAATATCTAGTAATCCGCTGGACAGGATATGCATATGATCTTCCACCACTTCAGGTCTTACCAAAATATCCACCTTTTCCCTTCTTAAAAACTTGGAAGTTAGCATTTTTCCTTTATCCTTGTGTTTAACCCAGGGGTTATCTATAATTGTGAAATCAATTTTTCCATCACCGGACACATTGGAAATGAGAAGGTATGGTGCTTGATCGAAATGTTTGGAAATTTGAGATTTCATTCCCTTTTTATTTTCTATTGGAACTGCAATTTTTAATGTTTCCTTCTTAAAAGGCTCTATCTGCACAGTTAAACTGTCCAAATTTTTGATTTCATTCTTAATAGCAGTTTCCACCTTGATAGAAATTTCATTGGCTTTTTTAACTGGAAACCCCCTTTGGATTTCAAGATGTAACTCTGCTAATATAAAAGGGCCAGACCTTCTAATTTTAACATCATGCACCCCTTTAACACCTTCAATACCTTCAGCAAGATCTCTGATTTTTGTGATCTTCTCAGGATCCATACTGGCATCTAAAAGAACCAGAACATCATCTTTTGCCAACTTTAGTCCTAAATATATGATTAAAAAAGCAATTAACATTCCTGAAATACCTTGTACTCTTAAAAATCCCAAATATGAGCAGAATATGCCTATGAAGACTATTATGGATGAAAATATATCAATGAAACTGTGTTTTCCATCATTTATGAGTGCCTGTGATCCGATTTTTTTCCCTATCTTTTCTTTATATTTTGCCAGTGCAAAAGAAACTACTACTGAAATAACCGCAACAAAAAGACTGATTAAGGGCATGTCGATTATAGTCGGATTTAAAAAAGCATCATAAGACTCTAAGACTATTTCATAACCAACTATGATAATCATAGCTGATACTATTAAAGATGCCAGGGTTTCCATCCTGTAATATCCATAAGGGAAGTTCTTATCAGGTTCGCGTCTGGAAAGTTTTAGTCCGATGTAAACAGCAAAGGATGCAGCTATGTCAGAAAATGAATGGATGGAATCTGCTATTAAAGCTATACTTCCCGATGAATATCCAACCACTCCCTTAATTATTGCCAGGAGGAGGTTTACCACACAGGAATATTTAGCTGCTGTTTCCCCCATCTTCAATTCAGTTTTAGTTCTTTCATTAATTTTTAACACCAAACTGGATCAGGTAGTTGAATCCCAGGTCAACCTGATTTATCTTCCAAAAACCGTGTTTTTCTACTAGATTTTCAAGTTCTTCGGGTGATATGCGCATATTTAGTGGCGGGCCTCGGGAAAGGTCCTCTTTTTTGCATTCAATGATCACCAGCCTCCCATCCGGTTTTAAAACGCGCCGAACTTCACGAAATAACATTGGCCCATATTTTGCAAGATCAACTGAATGGAGAACTGTGGAAATAAAACAGACATCAACACTCTTATCTTCAACTGGTAAAGGATGAGCAATGTCGGAGATTAAGGCCACAATATTTTTTAATCCTTCTTGATGGGCTTTTTCTTTTAAATTAGTGATCAGTTTATCCTGTATATCCAGGGCACATACTTGTCCTGAATTTCCAATGATTTTAGAAGCGTACAGAGAGTAATCTCCGGTACCGCAACCTATGTCTAGAAAATGATCTCCTTCTTGAAGGTTCAGCTCACCAAAAACCAGTTCTGGATCCTGTATCCAGAAACTGCTCGGTCCGCGAAGTTTATGTACACCCTCCTTTTCAGACTGGTGAAACTCATTTCTGCTTAAATGATCCCTTTTACTCATGATTCACCTCTTATTCACAGCATAAGGCTGCCCAAACTTTAATTGATAAAAAAAAATAACGAATTTAGGAATTTAATTAATTTTCTGAGATTTCCATTAGTAAATTGTTCATATTTTCTATTTCTGGACCGTCCGCTGTTATTTCATCCCCTTTGAGACCTGCCACAGAAAGAGATGCATTGGTAGGGATAGTTGCAATGATCATATCCGGATTACTGATGGATTCTCGCATGAATTGTTCATTAGTCTTATCAACTTTGTTTAAAATATAATATACTGGCTTTTCTATGCTTTTACTTAATTCTAATACTTTTTCACTGAGTTTCATGGATTCATATGAGGGATCTACCACCATGAGAATAGCATCCACATCTTGTTCAACAGCTCTTCCAAAATGCTCGATACCAGCTTCTGTATCAACCAAAACCAATTCATTGGAGTTTAACTTTAATTTACCAATGAATTCTTTGGCCAAGACACCCATGGTACATGCGCATCCTTCACCCACATCATGAATTTTTCCAATGGCAATGAGTTTGATTCCATTTTTCTCAGAATAATATTCAGAGGGGATGTCTGCAATCTGCCACTCCTTATCAAAAAAGGATACAGACTCGTAATCTGGTGCTGCTGCCATGATTTTCTCAAGTACAACAGTTTTTCCTCCAAAATAATTTATAAAATCTGGAGGAAGTTCCAATCCCAGTTGCCGGTGCAGGCCAAAATTGGATTCATCGGTATCAACTACCAATACAGAATTTCCAGTTTTAACAGAAGTTCTTGCAAGTAAAGCTGCAATGGTGCTTTTACCACTTCCTCCTTTTCCACATATCATCAGTTTCATAACATCATTACCTCCAGGTTGCACTGTTTACTCAGACATGAATCTTCACAATGTTCATATCCAGGTCATCATTAATCATAATACCCATATAAATATTTCGATTTCGAACCGTTCATTTATGATATATAATACCATGTAGTTCAATTCCCAATTAGGAATATCATCAGACCCTAACACAACATGTCATTGGTAAAAAAAGCAATATGAAGATTTAAAATAATTAATACATCACAATAATCTGTCATTTATTTTAGAGGCAAGTTAGTCCAGGGTTCCATTACAATGGCTGGACAGTACTGGTTTTCTGGACATGAACCGCAGTTGCGGGGGTGGTTGTAACATCCAGCATGATTAAGGATATTATATATATTTTTCAACCTGGTGTTAAAAGAAGATCCATAACTTAAAACTCCACCCGGACTGTAACCAGAGTAATCCACATTTTTAAGACCCAAATCATTACATTCTTCCACCAGATTTTGCATAAGATTTTTAGATGGACCGGGATGATAGTAAAGTAAAAAGTGGGGTCTAAATCCCACTAAACGGTACGGTAAACCAGGATCAATATCCCGGAGAAAACTAGCTATTTTAGGAACCTCTGAATCATTTATACCCGGGATGACAACCGTGCGAAATACTCTGATTTTTTCAGGGTTTTCACAGGCAATGAATTCGGCATTTTCCAGTACGGGTTCAACTGGAGCACCGGTCACTGCATGATGTAACTCTGGATCAAATGCTTTGATTTCAAAATTTATATACGAAGAAATATCTACCAGTCTTTTCATGGTCTGGGGAGTGCAGAATCCATTGGTGGCCAGTCCCACCTCCAATTCAGGGATCTGCTCTCGCATCTGGGCAGTCACTTCCTCCAAGTAGGGTGTATGGATAGATGGTTCTCCACCTGTGAAGCTGAGCTTTTCCACACCCATATTCTGGGCAAAATTAGTTTTAAATGCATCCAAAACTTCATGAACAAGAGAATCTGGTTGGACATAACCTCTATACATCCATCCAGAATCAGGGTACTGAGACAAGCGATAAGCATTACAATAAATACATCGAAAGGAACAACCTAATAATGTGACTGCAAAAGTCTTTAAAACCTGCGTAAGTCCTGTGTAAGCCACTTCTGGTAGACCAACGCGACATACTCCACTTTCACCCGCAAGACGGTTTACACCACATTTCCATGGGCAAAGCTGGCAATTTTTTAAGTCCTTTAAGTATCCATGATTATCCATGATTATGATTTGGACGTATAAATCCAGACAACTTGTCTTAAACAACTTTTCGAATTAAGACTGAGGTGTTGTTAACCTTACCTGTGGGGAGGATCATCACCTCTTTGTGAAAGCCACGGGTGGCCTTTTCAGTGACTGGAGAATATAAAATAGCCCTCATACCAGTATAGGTTCTGTAAAGGACTGGGGTGCGAGTATCCACTGTTTCCCAAACATTGGCAAACACCCTCTCTTTGGGTTCTGCCAGAGCCGCTACCATCACCACTGAATAATCTATATCATTCAGGGTTGTTTCATCCCCTACCCTAACTTCAATCTGGGAATCCATTCCCAGCTTCTTTAATACCTGGCGAGACAATTCAGCCACCTCAGGTTTTATCTCTATACTGACACAAGGAACCTGATAAAGCTTGTTAAGTAGAATTAAAGTCAAAGGAAGGGGTCCTCCTCCAACAAACACCAACTTTTGTTCAGGGGAAAATTTAACCAGTTTACTCTCATTTTCTATGAGACCAATGTAACGATGGTAGAAATGGAATGATTCCAGAGTAACCCAGGGATCAGAGGAGTTTAATATTTCTTGAGCATTTTCTGTCTCCAGACGGGCCCCTAAATAGACATAAAACTTTCTAATAACTTTAAGAGCCTCATTCATGGTTTTATCATCTAAAATGTGTTTGGCTGAATCAAAATCAATCACATTATCATGGGCTATTTCTTCCACTGAATCTAAGAGAGGTATAATCTTCTCTAAGGGTACTTCATCTGGATCGTCTTCATCAAAACTTTTGAAAGAATCGGCAATGGATTTTATTCTATCCCAGTACATATAACAACTCATATTAAATTCTCCATAAATTTAAATAATTATTTTTCCTTTGTTGAACAGAGAAAAAATTTTTCCAGTGATAAAAAGGTTTAAACGGTTCTGATGCCTTTCCCCTTCCTGCACTGTAAAAAAAAACCAAATATTGTATTCCATTATCCTATTGATCTTGATCCATTTTAAACTTATTCGGAAATTATATATAGATTAATGGCATTCTTATTAATATAAACAGATAAGTTAGTATTACTAAACAAATTAAAATCCCCTAGAAAGTAATAAAATGGGGAAACGATTTAACGGAAGAATTCATCATGAGCTATTTTAAAATAAAAAAGCTTCAAAAAGAACATATTTCCCCATACAATGTTAAAAAATTCCTTTTTAAGATGATCCAGGATGAGTTTGGTTTTGGATTCATCCCAGAATACCATCAAGACATCAAAAAAATGGAAGATTATTATCTTGATCCTGAAAGAAACAACTTCTTCCTGGCAATTGACCATGATACTGAAAAAATCATTGGTACCATTGGAATTAGAGCTTATGATAGGGATTATCCTATTTTTAAAGATTTATACAATCCTCAAACAACAGCCAGTTTATGGAGGGTTTTTGTTGACAAACCATGGCGTAGGAATGGGGTAGCTTCCGCTTTAGTCCACATGGCAGAGGATTTCTGCAGAAAAAAAGGTTATGATAAAATATACCTCCATACCCAGAAGACAGTGCATGGTTCTCTTGATTTCTGGATCTCCAACAATTACCAGATAGTAAATGACACCGGGAACCATCTAAAAACTGTTCATATGGAAAAAAATCTACGCAATATAACTTCCATCAGTGATAACCATGGTCTACTCATTTTCCAAGGATAAAATATGGTTTCTGGGAAGAGGGTGTCAGGAATACATGTCCATGTTCAAACTGAGTCCAGGATTCCTTAAAAATCAAAGAACACTAGACTGTGCAGCAGGGGCAAGTTCCTTTGTGCCGGTACTGGGAAACCAGGGATATCTGGTTACTGCTATAGACCCACTCTACGGAATGGACTATGAAACAGTACAGGAAAGATCCATTGATGATTTTTACACCCTAATCAAAGCCCATACTGGAATGGAGGATAAAGTGGACTGGGGATTTTTCCAAAACTCCAAAAATATGATTGAAGAAAGAATGAAAGCCTGCAAAAAATTCATTAACGATTACAAAGTTTTCAAAGGCATAAGATACATAAAAGGAAAACTACCAGAACTTCCCTTTAACAACAACCAGTTTTCACTCACATTATGTTCCCATCTTCTATTTCTCTACGACGACCGTCTGGATTACCAGTTCCACCTTAATTCCATCAGGGAAATGTTACGGGTGACTTCTGAAGAAGTGCGCATCTACCCTCTGGTCAATCTCCAGGGAAATGGGAACAAATCACACTTCGTTGGCAGGATAACTGAAGATCTGGCCAGTGACGCAGAGATGGAAATAGTGAAAGTTGATTACAGGTTCCGTAAAGGTGGGAATGAAATGATGAAAATTAAAAAAACAAATTAATATATTCCTAAGTTATTTGATACAGTCTAATAAGATTTATCTTTCACTAAAATAAATAATCATTGCCGTGACTTGATTATTCCTTTTTAGAATTTTGGAAATTTACCATTTGAAATGAAAGGTTGTAAGAACAGATATGACATTATAATTTATGGATTGAGGAGATACAATGAACATACCCGACGGTTTTATTCCATTGTGGCAATGTGGCCTGTATATAATTTTAATGTTCATAGCATGGATTTTCACACTTAAATGGCTGATTAAAAGCTTAGATAAACTTAAAAAAGAAAAATCTGACAATGATAAAATAATTTCATATGTATTTTTATTGATTTTTCTATGGGTATTCCTGTTCATTATACAGGCATTTTGCATTCCCGTACCCTTCGGAGTGGGTATAAGTTTGATGGGGGCTGCACTGGTAACCATAATACTTCGAAGTCCATGGGGTGCAGTCCTGGTTATGTCTCCCCTAATCATGTTACAGTGGTTACTATTTGGAGACGGTGGTATAACTACCATCGGTGTCAACATAATTAATATTGGAGTTATAGCCGGTTTTACAGGGTTTTACGTTTATAAGTTTGCTAAACCACTGGGAAAAATACCACAAGCCATAGTGGGTGGGTGGTTTGCTGGACTTTTATCCTTAATTTTTGCATCTTTAGCAGTTTCTGTGGAGATGTGGCTGGCTGGTACATTTCCATTATTAGAAGGAGTTATTTCCATGGGCATGTACTCCGCAGTGGTTGGAATTTTCGAAGGTATCATAACCATGGTAGGCTGTATTATCCTCCTGGTTTTAAGATCTAAGAATAAAAAAGTTAATAAACAAAATTCATGAAAAAATGGAGAAATCCCTTCAAAAAAATCATTGGATTAAGATTTGATGACTAAAAAGAGAACATAAAAAAATTATTTTGATATTTTAGCCATATATACAAATTAAATCCATAATCTACCTCCGTAGTATTGATTTCAATTTGTATAATTTAATAAGATTATTACTTTAAAGCATTTAAATCAGCAGATAGTAATACTAACGGAAAAGCTTATAATATGGACCAATGCAATAAACTTAATGGGAATAAGGCTTTTAAAGAGTATATTACCCCGTAAACACTACAATATGTAATACTTTTTAAAAGCTTTCATTTCTAAAAAAAATGGAGGTAAAAAAACATGCATATACCAGATGGTTTTATTCCACTGTGGCAGTGCGCTATATACTATGTTATTCTCATAGTGGCACTGTACTTCTCCCTGCAATGGGCCAGGAAGAATCTCGATGAGAAAGCAGTTCCCTTGATGGCAGTTTTAGCTGCAGGTATTTTTGCCATAATGTCGATGAATATGCCCATACCCTTTGGAACCAGCGGCCATATGGTCGGTGGTGCATTAGTAGCCATTGTATTCTGCGCTCCTGAGGCAGCAGTAATTGTGTTCACCCTGGTACTATTAGTACAGGCGCTGTTCTTCGGAGATGGAGGAATAACTGCTTTGGGTGCCAATGTACTTAACATGGGTATTGTCGGGGGTTGTGTAGGACTTTTCACCTTTAAAGGTCTAAGAAAACCAATAGGTAAATATCCTGCCATAGCTATCGCCGCATGGTTATCCATATTCCTGGCAGCTGAATTAGCTGCTGTTGAGATGTGGTTGGCCGGAACTTTCCCACTTGTCGCAGGATTAGCATCTATGGGAATATACCACTTCTTCATAGGAATTATTGAAGCAGTGTTAACCGTAGTAGTAATTTATGCTCTGGAAAAACTCAGACCCGACCTGCTTGCCTGGAATAAAAACAAAACATTAGGTGAACAGAAAACTGAAGAAAGTGAGGTGACTGCCAAATGAGCACCAATGACAAATACTTCGTTATCGGAGGTTTAATTATCTGTCTGGTGATAGCAGTTATGTCACCTTTTATAGCTTCACCAGATCCAGATGGTTTGGAGAAATCCGCCGAAAATGTTGGCGTGGGCGAAACTGAAGCCGCTCTCCAATCACCAATGCCAGATTACTCCATAGAAGGGTTAGAAAAAATTGGTGAAATAGCAGCTCTAGCTATAGGCATTATTATAACATTAATAGTAGCCTATGTTGTTGCCATGCTACTTAGAAGGAGAAACCCCCCAGAAACATCACCATAATCTCCCTCTTTATTTTTTTTATTGAATCCTTTTTTTAAGGTTAAAAGAGAATATAACAAAATGTTTTTTGCAAAAAGGAGATACTATTTATGAACGGAGTAGGCTCAGTAAGAGAGCTTGAGAAAGAAACTGACAAAGAAAGCCCCCTTCATTCCATGGATGGAAGAGTCAAACTAATTTTATTAATATTCATTATTGTTTATGCCGTATTTTCCACTCAAATAGCAGTTATGATATTCCTGGAAAGTTACCTTTTACTGTTGATTTACATATCCACTGTTTCATTTAAAACCACTGTAACCCGAGTTCTGTTACTTCTACCTTTTGGTGGTTTCATAATAGCATTTCAACCATTTATTCATCCCGGTAATGTGATCTGGTCTGGTGCTTTCGGTATTCAAGTCACTGATGGTGGTTTGATGTGGGCAGCTCTTTTAATGTCCAGGCTCATAGTGGCCCTTACATCCATTGTACTTTTATCATCAATAAGTCCCATGCAGGAAGTGGTGGAGTCCTTCCGAAAACTTGGTATGCCCAGGGAGTTTGCCATGATACTCAGCCTCATGATCAGATTTCTCTTCATGTTCTATGATGAACTGCACCGCATATCCCATGCTCAGAAAGCCAGATGTTTTGATGCTTTTAACAACAAACTCCCCTACAAATGGAGGATGAAACAGTTGGGTTACACTGTAGCTATGATGTTCTTACGAGCCTATGAACAGGGGGAAACCATTTATCTAAGTATGGCTAGTCGGGGATTTTCAGAAAAATCCAAACTCTACCATGATCGAAAGAAAAAAATCGGAACTCATGAGTATGTATTTATTGCCTCCACCCTGGGAGTGGTAGTCTGTCTGCAAATTTTAGCCATGTTCTTCTTTTATCAATGGGGATTCGTGGGGATAAACATTGCTTAAATAATTTGAATTAAAATTATTCTCCAATAATTTGGATAAAAAATAAACAAGAGGATGTTAAATGAAATCTATGAGGGAAATTTAAATGGTCAGAACAATAATACAAACCGAAAACATGAGTTTCACTTATCCTGACGGCACTTCCGCCCTTCATAATATTAATATTGAAATAAAAGAGGGTGAAAGGGTGGCCATTGTTGGTTCCAATGGTGCTGGTAAATCAACCCTTTTTGCACATTTCAACGGGATAAATCAACCCACTTCAGGCTTGATAAAAATTGATGGTCAATCTGCAGTTTATGAAAAAAAGGAACTTCTCCAAATCCGACAAAAAGTGGGCATTGTATTCCAGAACCCTGATGATCAGCTATTTGCACCCACTGTAGTGGAAGATGTGGCCTTCGGGCCCATGAACCTGGGACTATCTGAAGATGAAGTTGATGAAAGAGTAGAAGAGGCCCTAAAAATGGTAGGAATGACTGGGCTGGAAAAAAGAGCCCCACACCATTTGAGTGGTGGTCAGAAAAAACGGGTTGCCATTGCCGGCATTCTAGCCATGCGCCCGGAAATCATGGTATTAGATGAACCCACCACGGGCCTCGATCCCAAAGGTGTAGACCAAGTCATGGAAATTCTTTATAAACTAAACCAAGAAGATATGAGCATTATCATCGCCTCCCACGATGTGGAGATGGTCACCCAGTTTGCGGATAAAATATTCGTACTCCACGATGGCGAGATCATTGGCCAAGGCACTCCTGAGGAGATCTTCAACAATTATGAAACCCTTAAAAAAGCCCATCTCCGACCACCTAAATCAGCTGAACTCCTGCATTTACTTAAAAATAATGGAGTGGAATGTGAAGTTAAGTTAACAGTTGAAGAAGCATATCATGAGATATTACATGCTATTGGAGCAGAATCTTTTCACAAAGTGTTGCACTTGGTTAAAAGCCAGTTACATCACCGGCTTCTGCATGAATTAGGTGAGGAAAACTATCATAAAATGTTGCATGTGCTGGAAGAAGAGCACGAAAATCATAACCTTAGAAATTAAATGTTATTCTACTTCCGCATCCATATTCACCACCAAATCCCTTAACTCTCTTATTTTTTCCTCATCAACTTCCCAGTATCCTCTTCGTTCAGTTTCAAGCAGTGTTTCTCCCATTTTAACAGCAGCGTATGGATTATTTTCCAGTATTTTTTTCCTCATTTCTTCATCAAAGAGGAGTTTGTCAGCTGCTTCGTCAAATAACCAGTTTTCAACCTGCCCAGTGGTGGCTGCAAATCCCAGTAGGTATTCCAAATTGTCCTGAAGTTTCTGAGCACCATGGAATTCATGGTTTAACATTCCATCGATCCATGCCGGGTTTAAAAGACGGGTTCTTGTGGCTCGCTGGATAGTTTGGGATAATCCTTCCACCCGAACTTCTTCTTCTGTGGAGTCCACCACCAGTACATCTGCTTTTTCACCCCGTTTATTTTCAATGGTACGGGAAAGCCCACCCAGAAACTCATAGTAATGATCCAGGTCAGTAACCTCATATTCAGTGTTATCCCTTTCTTGCGTGACCATATCCACCCTGGAAAGTGCCCGGTTGAATGCTTCCTCGCTCTCGGTGATGGTACCCTCCTGATATGCATATTTCATACTGTCCTGGTAGCTTTCTACCAGTTCTTCCTCCTCTTCCCATTTACCAGTTTCCACCCGGGTGCGCATGCTGGTGGCATACTCAGTGGGTGCTGGACCAAAGACACGGGCCATGGCCAGATCACCTAACTCCTCCGCATCTTCCAGGTAATGTTTACGGGGATAATTATCCTCAGGATCTTCTTCCAATCTAGTTACCCTTCTAACTGCACGGTTAATAAAATCAATATGAGTAGCTAGGGTATCCCGGAATATGCCACAGATGGTGATGGTCACATCGATTCTGGGTCTTCCCAGTTCCTTTAATGGTATAACTTCAATGTTTTTGAACCAGGCCCCCTTTTGATGCTTGATACGCATCCCCAATAGAGCCAAAATGGTGGCTATGGTATCTCCACCTGTTTTAAGGGTTTCAAAACCCCATAATACTATTCCAACCCTCTGAGGGTACTGGCCATGTTTTTCCAGATAAGATTTGACTAAGAGTTCTGCAGCTTGCTGACCCCTGGCTTCTGCTGCTACTGTGGGTATCTGACGGGGATCAAATGCATACATGGCTCTTCCTGTAGGATAAACCTCAGGATCACGTATAGGGTCTCCACCCCGACAGGGCATAATATATTGGCCATTTAAAGCATTTAATAAACCTTCAGCTTCCCTGGAATCAGTTATATTACCTATGATTTCTTTAACATATTTCCCATATCCTTCAGGAAAATAAGCTGGGACATTTCCCTCAATTAAGGATTTAATTAGTTTTTTGGCATCTTCTTCAAGTTGATTATCTTTAATTTTTCCAAGTTGTTCTTCCCCTGTTTTTTTATTTTCTTCCTGTGAATCTAATATTTTTAAAATAGGAGGATATTCACGTTCAATTCTTAGAACTCCTAGAAGATAATCTACCAACTGTTCAGGGGCAGGTTTACTATCTAATATGTGCAGACCGTGAGGGATGAGTCTTTTTTTCATCCTGTAGAGTTCCATTGATATTTCATCAGGATATACGGGTAAGTGGAGTTCTTGAGCCTTCTCTTCAATGATTTTAAGGGTTTTTTCATCATAATTTTCATTGTATTGGTCTAAAAGTTCTTCAAGATTCAGATAATCCTCGTATAACCCTGAACTTTTCATGGGAGGAGATGCGTGTGATATGCACTGGGCATAGGATCTTCGCTTGGCTATAGTTGATTCTGAAGTGTTTCCCACCCAATAGTAGTAAATATGAGGTAAAGTTCCAATTAAAAGGTCAGGGAAACAGGATGATGAAAGACCTACCTGTTTTCCCGGAGTGAATTCCAATGTTCCATGCATTCCAAAATGAATCACTGCATCGGCACCATAAACACTCTCTAAAAAGTAGTAATAAGCCAGGTACTGGTGATGTGGTGGTAGTTTTTTATCATGATAAGCAGTTTCTGGGTTTTCATGCACCCCTCTGCTGGGCTGCACACCCAAGAATATATTACTCAAAAATAGCCCGGGGAGGATGATTTCATCACCATCCACCATAACCTCACCTGGTGGTTCACCCCAACGAGATATCACCTGCTGTTGAACGTTTTCAGGCAGTTGCCGGAACCATACCACATAATCATCTTTTTTAACCCGTATTCCTATTTTTTGATGATATTTAGGGCTGTTTAGAACTCCTTCTTTCATGAATAAGTCTTTAAGTTTTTCAGAAGGAATATCTAAGTGGTAACCATTCTCCTGGAGTTTTTGAAGGAATATTTCCATACTGGCAAAAACATCCAAGTATCCGGAACCCGCCAGGTTTTCTTCACCAGGGGGATAGTTATAGGTTAAAATGGCTAATTTTTTATCTTCATTTTTCTTTCTTCTGAGGATGAGCCATTTTCTGATTCTTTCAGCCTGTTTTTCCATACGGTCTGGTAAGACTTTGATGAGTTTCACCCGTCCCAGTTCTGGGTCCTGGATGGTTTCCAGTCCTGCAGTAAATAGGGGTTCTATGGCTCCATCCAGTTCTGGCATGGTCACCCCCAGAATGATTTCCAGGGGACTGAGGTCATCTTCCCCAGCCTGCCAGTCATACACATCTGTTTCATATCCTCGCAGGCTCAGCAAATAGGGGGCATCCACTTCCTGGAAGTACTGGAGAGTGGGTTCTGTGCTGCCACCATAGGGGCCTCCATTGATCTGAAAGTACTGTAAGTTTATGAAAAGATCAATGTCTTTTAAGTATTCATTGATGGCCTGGAGGTTGTTTTCCACGTTGGAAAAAACAGACAGTACATTGGCATCCTCGCGCAGGTGTTCAAAAAATGCATCTGCTATGGGTTGGGTGTCATCAAAGTGCATTCCTCCATAAAAAAGCACACCTATGCTGGGAAGATTTTCATCATAACCCAGCCGGTTTTTATATTCCTCCAGATCCTGATAAATACCCTGATAAGGAAGGTATAGACCATAAAGCGGTTGTGGTAATGCTGGCGGAATATTTCCTAAACCATCAACTCCAGCAAAGTTCTGTAAAAGGAATAATATAAAGTTTTTCAGATTCGTAGAATCGTTTTGGCCATAATATTCCAGGGTTTGGAGCCATAGTTCCATATCTTTCCTTACTTCTGGTTCTAAGAGTTGTTCCATCTTTTCTGGTAAATCTTTCTTTTTCTGGTAACTTATGATATGATCCAGATCCAGATCATGTTCCTGGAATATTTTAATAACTTCCTCACCACGAAATTTTCCCATTTTTACCATGGAAAGGATCTGTGGACTGCCCCACACCGTTACCACCACGGTTTTATCTTTACCTTCCAGTATGGCTGGTAACTCTCTGGCCAGGCGGATATCTCCCCTGATATCTATTAATATAATATCAGATTCATCTACACTGTCTTCAACATCTTGTAAGGATACAGTGGGATCCTCATATTCTTCCATGTAAACTTTTCTTATTTTTACCAGATCACCATGTTCCTTTTTAATCTTCTCCATGGCATCTTTCAAGGATAATGTGTTGTTTATGGTAGTGAGGGCCAATATTTTCTTCATTACAATCTTCTCCTAAACTTTAAATTATTTTAAGAAACGAATAAAGTTAAATTTGATAAATAACAGGATATTCAATGTTTAAATCAGGAAATAACCTTATCTTCCACAATTTCACCTTTGGAAATTGAAATAATTCTGTTTACTGACTTTTTGATGAATTCTTCATCATGTGAGATTAAAATAACTGCCATACCTGTTTTTTCTAATTTTTTAACCTCGGATACCAACTGGTTCATGTGATAATCATCCATTCCAGTAGTAGGTTCATCTAAAATTAAAACCTGAGGTTTTCTAGCTATTAAAGCAGATATGAGTGTTCTTTGCTTTTCACCACCACTTAAAGAATGTGGATGTCTTTCTTTTAACTTTTTAAGGTTCATGGAATCTATAACATCATTAACCATCTTGCCAATTTCAGAGGAAGTGAAACCTAACTCCTGTAATCCAAAGGATAGTTCTGTGTAAACACTGCTCATGAAAAGCTGATGATCAGGGTTCTGAAGAACCATACCAATTTTTCTGGCAGTGGGCAACTTTGAAGAAACATTACAGAACTTAATTATTCCATGGGATGGTTTGAGGAGTCCTGCCATTATGTTGGCCAATGTGGTTTTCCCTGAACCATTGCCTCCCACAATGCCTACCACTTCATTTTGAAAGATTGAAAATGACATATCATTTATACTGAAACCATTACCATAACTGAAACTTATATTTTCCACCTCTAAAACAGCATTATGGTTTTCATGATTACAGGTAGTCTGTTTATCCTTTTTTGAAGGGTTAGAGATCCCAGATGTATTGGATAATGTCAATCGACCATTATAGTCTTTATTAGAATGTTTATTAGTAAACTGTGACCTATTAACTAATTGAAGGTTTGGATTTCTGATTCCATAGTTTTCCCTTATAACTGGGTCATCCAATAGTTCCGGGCCTCCTTCCCGGATAATTTTTCCATCATCCATAATTATCAGTCGATCGGCGAGTTTTCTGGCATACCTAGTGCGATGATCAATTAGTATAATGGTTTTGCCCTCATTTTTCAATTTTTCCAGTATTTGAAATAGTTCACCAGCACCCTGGGGGTCCAAGTTAGATGTGGGTTCATCCAGAACCAAAACATCCGGATTAAGGGCCAGGTTAGCTGCAATAGCAACCCGTTGTTTTTGACCTTCTGAAAGCTGGAAAACATTACGCTTCCTGAAATCAGACATGTTTACATATTCCAGGGATCGGAAAACCATTTCATGTATCTCATCCTGATTTAGTCCAAGATTTTCTGGGCCGAACGCCACCTCATCTTCCACCCTGAGGGTAAAAAACTGTGACTCGGGATTCTGAAATATAAAGCCTAGATCAGGAGCAATTTCTGAGACCTGATGATCAAGAGTGTTTTTACCCTTCACCATAACTGTACCGTCCATTTCACCCTCCAATATATGAGGTATGGTACCGTTTAGTGTACGGGCCAGAGTTGATTTTCCACAGCCACTTTTTCCAGTGATAAAGACGAATTCGCCCTTATTTACCTGTAGATTGATCCTGTTGAGAACTGGTTTTTTGGTATGAGGGTAACGGTAGGTTAAATTAGAAACTGTAACTTCTGTCAAGCTTTTAACCCCCTATTTTCAGTAAAGATGCCTTATCCATAAAAAGAAGAATAAACCCTGACATAACCATGAAAACTGCAAAAAACAGATCATTAACACCTATTTTCAGAGTGTTCAAACTGGATCTTCCTTTTCCCCCATTGAAACCGCGGCTTTCAGCGGCAATGGCAATTTCATCAGATAATTTAAGTGTGCGGATTAAAAGAGGAATGATCATTCCCCTATAGAAATAGGAAGGTTTGCGGATGATGTCCCATAAAGATAGATTGATTCCTCTGAGTTTGAGTGCGTTCATTATAGCTCCTGCTTCCCGGGCCAGGGTGGGGATATAGCGGAGAGTGATGGTAAGGGTGAAACTTAGGGGTGCTGGGAATCGCATCTTCTCCAGTGCCCGGGCCAAGTTGTTGGGTGAAGTGGTGAAAGCAAACAATAATCCCGCCGTAATCATCACTCCAAAACGGGCAAAAAATGGACTGAAGGATACCAGTGAATAGTTCAGATTATCAGTTATTAAAGCTAGTACCACCACTGATATGATTCCAAAGGTGAAAAAAAGTAAAAGGAACCGCATCATACTTCGAAAAGTACGGGAAATGACGGTTAAGACAAGTAACACCATCTCCAAAGTCAGGAGGAATATAATGTTATCCAGGTAAACTGAAAGGAGAGTAACACCTAAAAGAAGTCCCATTTTAGTGCGAGGGTCCAACCTGTGGACCATGGAGTCTTCTTCCGGGTTTTGGGCGGTGAATGGTGAAAAAAAACTTTCTATGATCACTCACCAATCGCCCCTGCCTTTTTGAGTTCCTGAACTATTTTCGAACCAACAAAACCTCCCAGAACACCGAGGGTTGTGGTTATCAATGCTGATACCAGTATCAGGGTAGGGGTGAGAATGGTTTGAGAGAACCCGAAGAAAAAGGGAACTGTGAGGATTACAAAGGTTTCCACCAGTTGGTTAATTCCACAAGCTGTTATTAAAGAATTTCTAACCCCATATTCTCCATATTTAATTTTAATAACAGCATCTGCTGCTAAACCTCCCAGTACTGTGGTGGGGAGTAATGGTAAAAATGCTGGCATTATAAATCCACATATTATCCCATTTACTACGCCAATAATGGTGAATGTACCGATTTTTCCCACTTTAGCCAGTCCAATGGCAATTACAATGCTCACAAAAAATGCTGAAGCCACTGATTTAGCTGGTTCGAAAGGTGTGAATGCAGAGACACCCAAAATGGTAACAGCCTGTACAATGAACATTAAAGCTATTATCATGCCAATGAATGTCAAATCTCTGGTGGTAAATTTTTTTAAATTCATATATTATCTCCTTACTAAATTTTTTTGTCCTTTTTCTTTGTTTTTACCATTTTTTTTGGTCTTTCTGCAATCTATTATTGGTTTAATTCTACTATAAGCCCAAATCTTTGTCTTTAAACCACTTCATCCAAGTAAAAGTGTGGTGCTGTAAAACTAATGGAGATATCTTCCAAAACACCGATGCTTCTATTTCTAGTTTCAGCGTTGACAAAAACCATGTTAACACCATCAATCATTTCTGAAATGAGTTTTATATCTGTTTCAAGATTATCTTCCAAGAACACATTCCCGCGACCATCGGAAATCACCACCAGAGTGGGTGTTGCTCTTTTTTCAAGTTTAGCCATTTTCAGCGCCTGATATATAGCCGGAGTAAGGGGTGTTTTACCCCCAGTGGGTAAATTCTCCAGGGATTCTTCGATCTTATTCACATCTCTGGTTGGAGAAGACAATATCTCAGCATCGTCTCCCCTGAACGCCAGGAGTGCAATTTTGTTCTTTTTTTCATAAGATTCCTTTAAAAGGAGCCATGAAAGGCTTTTGGCAAACCCTATTTTCTTATCCATTCGCATGGAAGATGATGAGTCCAAGAGTATGATGTAGAGGGATTCCCCTTTACTAACACGAACCTTTTCCATTACATGTTCAGGCAGCACCACCAATTTTCCATTATTATTTTCCCGTGCTGCCTTGCGCACAGTGGCATCCACTGCCAAACTGGCAGGTTTCTTACTATCCCTGGCTTTCAGATACATTCCCCTACTCCCCGTGACTTTTGAACTATTTTTTCCCTGTAAGGCTCCTTTAACCTCCGTTCTGGTGATGTTCTTTTTCAATTGACGTTGTCGATCTATTTCAAAAGTTTCTTCAGGAGGTTCACCATGAATCATGTTTTCAATGGCCTCCTGGGTGAGAGGTTCATCTTTTTGGAATGGTAATTGCTTCATTCTATGTGGTAGAGCCATTAAGGCAGCTTCCTTAAGATCTTCTTCTGCTACCTCAGTTCTACAATCCAATGCTGCCAGTGCTTTGGATGTTTTTTCCATAACAATATCTGCTCTGTGGGTTTTTATGCCCAGACTGGTGATTATTTCCACTATCTTTTCCAGCATGTCCTGCGAAATCATTACCTGAGGTAGTAATTTCTGAGCCTGAATGATCTTATCCTGTAAGTTTTCCTGCTGGGTTTTGAATTTTTGTTCAAATTCCCATGGATCATGATCAAATTCGCGTCGGTATTGCATTACTTTGAGACGTTCTTCCTTTGATTCAAGAGCTTTAACTTCCACCGAGAGCCCAAAACGATCTAATATTTGAGGACGCAGGTCACCTTCTTCCGGATTCATGGTTCCAACCAGAATAAACCTAGATGGATGATGAATAGAGATTCCTTCTCTTTCCACCAGATTCACACCCATAGCTGCAGAATCAAGAAGTACATTTACCAAATGATCATCTAAAAGGTTCACTTCATCAATATAGAGGATGTTGCGGTTAGCTCGTGCCAAAATTCCTGGTTCTAAAGCTTTAATTCCTTTTTTTAAGACTTTTTTTATATCTATAGTTCCAATTACCATATCTTCAGTGGCTGATATGGGCATGTCCACGATTTCCATTCTTTTACTAAGTTTAGGGAGTGTGCCTCCATTTTTATATTTTTCCTGGCAAGAATGACACATTAATTTGATATCAGATGGATGGCAGTTAAAGGAACAACCTTCCACGATTTCTATTTCAGGTAACAGATATGAAAGTGAACGAACGAACGTTGATTTCCCTGTACCTTTATCTCCTTTTATGAGCACTCCTCCTATTGAAGGATCAATGGCATTTATAAGAAGTGCTTTTTTCAGTATTTTCTGCCCCACCATGGCAGTAAATGGAAATATAACAAACTTATGATGCATAACTGTATCACCCAATTTATACATGATTTATTTAGTTTAATTTCTCGTTAGAATTAACTAAATTCAATAATATAATATTTTCCATTTCTTTGTTATTATTACGTTTTGTAGAAATTAAAGAAAAAGATAATACAATCAAATATTTAAAAAAGAAAAATGGGATATGAAGTCAAAAAAGTTCATTAAGGCGTGACGATATTAACATCTTATGACATCCATTTATTTCTTATTGCTGGTTTAAAATCTGTTCAAGTAAAATCAGAGTTTTTTTCACCCCTGATCTTTGCCGTGACAGAAGTTGCTCGGAATTGGGAGAACACAAATCCGCATATTCATCTGAATTGATTCTAACCGTTTTATCCTGCGTCACAATTGATATTCCACCCCTACCGATCCCAGCTGTGGTTCCTATTCCAACATCGGCTCCAGAAATTTTTTTAACTGCTCGTGCCATTAGCAATGCCACTTCCTGGTCCTCTTTTTCATGATAAACCTTTATCCCATTAATGATTTTATGTGGTTTAGGTGGATCAACCTTTAAAACTGATTTGAGTGCACTGAGTGTGGGAATGAACATCCCACATAGAAGTATCACATTATCTTGAAAGTTTTTCAAGGATTCTGGCTTCAATACCTGGGGACCAAATTCTCCCTGATATCCTTGGGTACATGCATGTATTTCCCGGGCAATGATACCATGGGTGAAGCATTCGGCGGTGGCAACTGTAATTGTCATGATACATCAACCATCTTACAATGTTCTGGTAAATTCATTTAAAATGTTTAAATGCGGGTTTTTTTAAAATTAAATGTCTTAAAACACAAATTTTTAAAGTTAAATGTGTTAAAATGCAGTTTTTTGAATAGATATTATCAATGATTTTTCTTCGCAAGTACTGACAAGTTTTTTTATAAAATAACATGGCACTGATTTTTCCAGCGTGATTATTTCCCCAAATTGCGTGACTCCAATGCTTTTAATATTTCCATGGTCATTCTGTTTGCAATTTCATCCAGCATATAAGGAGTTACCGGTTCCCTATCCCTGATGAACTTTCCGGTGGTTACAACAGTATGATGATGGTTTATGCCCTGTTTTCTTAATTCATTGATAACTGGATTACTGCGGTCTGCGTCGGAGATTCCAATTACTTCTATTTTTTCATCTCCAATCCCAAAAACCCCTGCAGTACTTATGGTGGTTGCACCAATTTCATGCGCCCTTTTAATGATTGCCGCAGTGGTGGGAATAGTGTTTCCCCCGGCTATTTCCACACATACCACATCCCCATTTATATAATCCAAATTTTGCAGATTAATGTCTTTTCTGATGGGTATAACCTCTTTAATACCCCTAAGTTCATGTAGAAGGTCTACCTTGTATTTTCCTATGTTTCCTCCCAGGATTTTAAAAATTATATCTCCTGATGAGATCTTCTGGGAATCAATTGCAGTTATTTTTTGGGGCCCTCCCCGGTGTGTCTGGGCTAAATTGAGTCCTGTTCGTATTCCCAGTCTTCCCAGTCCCACCAGAGTTACGTGGCCTTTGGGAACCTTATTATTTTCCATTTCTTCTATTTTCATTTAATAGCCCTTAAAGAGTATCATCTCTTAAGATATTTCAATAATACTTTCTTAACTGAAGTGTTGGGTTAATTTTAGTTGTATGAATGTTTGTTTGTAGTAGGAGGGTTAATTTAAGTAGTAGTAATGACAGAAATAGAATTGAAGGGCATCCAAATCTTGTGATACATTTGAGCGAAAAATGTTTTTTTAATCTTCAGATGCCCTACTATTCATACAATATCCGGATTTTTCTACTCTGCAGTATTACATCCTTCTATTGAACTTTTGGAGGAGGTGTGATGAGGTAAAACCTCTCCAAACTAGTATTAGTACTAAGTACTATAAATACTTTATCTTAAAAAAGTATTACTTTTTTGTTTTGTTTATTTTACTCCTTTTTTTCTTTCTGATAGTTTTAATGAACTTTTTTTTAAACAAATTTATAATGTTTATCTGATTAATTAGCTCGTGGACATATTAGGGGATTGATACGTATCCCAGGGTTTATTGGTATAATTTACATCGGCATTTAACCCTAATTCGTTTAACATTTGGCAAAGTTTCACCAACCCAGGGATTTCTGTGGCATGGTGGGTGGCATCCACTAGGTTAATGCCGAATCTCTGGGCAAGTACGGCACCCGGATGGGTGAGATCACCAGAAAGCAATAAATCAACTCCTTTTTTACTGGCAAGTTTAATATAGTGAGGGTTTAATCCAAACCCAGATATTAAAGCTATTTTTTCAATTTTACTTTCTTTTCCCTGAACAATTCTTATATGATCCACATCAAGAGAATCAAACACCCTCCCTACAAAACCATCAAGGGTGAATTCCTCTTTGCAAATCCTCCCTATTCCTGTTTCCTCTTCCAAAACATCGATGACATCTAATTTCAGGGAGTCGGCCAGGGCGTCATTGGCACCACCCTGGACGATATCCCAATTGGAATGGATGATGTAAGTGGGAGTTGTAGGAGGAAACAGTGAGGGATGGTGACAAACTAAGAGATCTGCTTCCTCACTGTTTGGATCAGTTTCAGGATGGATGTCTAAAATTACCGCTACGTTCTCCACCTCAATTTCATCTGGATGGCCTGGACCTATGAATCCTACTTTATCATCAGTTAAGGCTAGACTGAGAGGGACTTTATCTTCAATTATTTTGAATAATTCAGATGCTAACATCTTCCACCGTAGAATTTATTTTTGCCAAATAGTTTTCAATTGTATCATCTGATGATAATGGTTGTAATGCAGATATTATCAGTGCAGGTTCCCTCAGGAGTGATGAAAACTTATGATGATCCTTTTCCTTGAATATAACCCCTTCATAGAAATTCATTCCTGCCACACCATAAAGTACTCCGTTACTTTCTAAAACATCACCCAGGCTTTTTCGGAGGACTTCCATGGTGAAGGTCATGGTTCCGGAAGTTTTAGTGTTTAATCCTCCAGTTTTCAATATCCCCTTATATTTTGAACCAGCATCATCAATTCTGTCATTTATGTTGCTTTTTTCATTAATATGATGGTCGCTACCATCTGAAGTGGGATCTTCTGCTATGAATATTGGAACGTCACCATTAACAAATTCTCTAACTGTTTGTGGACTCAAACCTCCTAAACCCGTGGTGTCCACCACCAGATCAGCTTCTTTGATCCGGGATAGATCATCAGTGAACTTCACCCCTTCTCCTAAAAGGTGTTCAAGATTGGGTTGAATATCAACTACTGTGACACTTGAAAACTCCTTAAATTGTTCAGCAAGTTTCATTCCTGTGATGTATGCCCCTACAATTACTGTCTCTTCCACGTTCACATCCAATGATTCAACCCACTGGAGGGTGGCTTCACATTTAATATCCCCTATTCTGTTAACTATATCCCCTACTTTTATTCCAGAGTACATGGTGAAAACTTCTTCTGTAATTCCCCTTTCCTTTATAATCATTCCACCACCGAAAATCCAATTCTTATGAGAGCCTCGGTTATTTCATCTTTTACTGCATCCTGAACTTCTTTACCATGCAAAATATGCGGGGGTGATGTGGCAGCTGATAATATCCTGCCTTTTTTATCCATTATTATCAGTAATGATCCAGAACCAGGTACTCCCAAACGTCCTCGAGCAATGACCATATCACAGTCACATACATCCAGGGCTAGTAAGGCTTTGGTAATGGCTGGAGTTCGTGATAAATCTGCAGAGTTAGTATGAATGGACACGAGTTCAGCGCTCGGTAAGTTAAATCTGGTTAAAACTTCGTTTATGGCAGAAGTTTTAACGGTATTCTTGTTGGGAACCACAATCCTCTTACACGATCTGATATGATTACGTAGAGCTATCAACTCATCATCTGTGTCTCCAAAACGTTCATCCTGTACCGATTCCTGATAAGCATTTTTTACTGTTTCATCAAAGTTCATGAATTATCTTCCTTAAATTTTGATACCTCAATTGTTTTTATTCATATTCAAGGATCATATTTTAGTTATTCCCATTTCTTTAACCGGGCATGGGATTTCATTAATTTCAGGGTTAAGTCCAAGCTCCCTGATGGTTTTAACAACTTCTTTAAGGTTTCCATATGTTGAAGATCCCACTCCTTTAACATCCAGAGGGTAATTGTCCGGTATAACAGTTGCCACATTATCTGCTCCTGCCATGAGGGAGAACTTAACATTCTCCGGGCCAATGGTAGGGGTGGGAACAGTGATTCTCAAGTCCTGGAAAACCAATCTGGTAATGGCAATGGTCTTCATCTGCTCAATCAAAGAACATGAAGGATGATTCTCCATGGGAGTTTCCATGTAGGGGTTAAATCCCATTATAGGCACCTCACCCAGTGTGTGAAATTCTTTCAAAAAGAAAAGATGATTAACACGATCCTGGTAAGATTCTCCTATTCCAATTAATAAACCCGAAGATAATTCAATACCTTCGTCTTCAACCATTTTACATGTCATTAACCTATCTTTCAGTTTTTCACCAGGTTTTAATTCATTAAAAAGTTTTAAATTTATTGTTTCCAGATTACAACAAACTGTGTCGGTATTATATTCTGCCAATTGTTTCACTGATTCTTTAGTTAAATCTGATCCCACGTTGATCAGTAATTCCAGGTTGGTATTTTCTTTTACAATTTTGGCGGCTTGAACTGCATGTTGACCATTATATCCATGAGCTCCGGAACAACTGATGCGTGGAATTCCTGCCTTTTCCACTGACTGAGCAGCCATCAAAATTTCATCTTCTGTTTTTGAAAACGAATAGTAATATCCTTCACTGGATGTTTTAGCTGCAAATCCACAGTACTTGCATTTAGGTGTTATTTTACATACATTGGTTAAATGAACTGTGGATGTTAATTTAATAGGTCTTTTATTGGAATTTCGAAGCTCTGAGGCTGTTTCAAAAATTTTTACAATATTTTCATAGGATCTGGTTTTAAACAAACCCAGCACTTCATTTTTTTTTAAATCCTGTCCATTTAAAGCTCTTTTGATAATTTTGTTTATCAATTTAGCACCTTTACACTTTTATAAATAATATTCTTTTGATGAAATATCCAATCCAATGTCTAGGGCCATTTTCATGGATACTTATGAAATTTAACGATTTTTAATGATTATACCCAGATTCCGTTTAATTTTTAAAAAAATAATAAAAAAGGGTGTTAATTATATATTACAGGTTGGACCCTTACCTTTCCTGTTTTCCATGACTTCCATGACTGAAGGTAGTAAATCTGCAGCTGCACCGAAGTTCATTGAATCAGCAGTTCCCAGTAATGCTCCAGGGTCAAGTTTTTCTTCCATGTGGTCAATTCCTACACTATTCATCAGATCTGTGACCTGGGTTAGTGATTCTTTGGCCATCATCTGGGCGAAACCTGCTGGAGCTCCCAGTACATTCATTACTGAGTCACGATAGCTTAAAATTCCAGCGTAGGTTATGGCAGTGAGTGCAGAGCACATGTCACATACTGGACCTAATAGTTCTGCAGGAAGTTTGAAAGCATCACCACGTGCTGCTACACCCCAATCTACCAGGTCACAAATGGCTTCTTCTGATGCGTAACCTTCGGCAACATATACCTGTCCTTTCATCTCAGGTACTGCTCCAGGGTGATATGAAGATACATTAACTTTTGGTGCGATATTCATTTCATCGCTTGCCAGGTCTTCAAATATCTTCTGGAACATGGTAGTGGGCACTGTACATGCATGGGTTACAATAGCACCTTCTTTAAGGTTATCAGCAAATTTTTTAATGATTCCCATCTGCATGTCACCTTTGGGTAACCAGGTCATTATCCAGTCAGCACCTTCAACTGCTTCATTATCATCGGTGGTGACTTCAAAACCAAGATCTTCAGGGTGTGTGAAGTGTATGGCACCTTCTGGTGGTTTTGGTAAGTCTTTAGCTACGGCATTGACTTTTTCCCTGATCTGCGGCATTATGCTTTCAGGGTCAGTTTTATGAGCTTCAATAACTGCTTCGTATTCAAAATCATCTATTACCTTAAAGTCATTACCAAATGATGGGTCAGCCACTACTACCTCATCCACCCCAGCCAGTTCCTTGAGTTCTGCACCCATGGTAATGGTGGAATGAGTCATGGCTATCTCTGGTTTTCCTACTTGTTCTGCTACTTCACAGGCTCGGCTGAAGTTTGTTATCCCACTGGCTGCGTGGGTTCGATAACAACCGGCTCCCAATATTGCAAGTTTCATACTATCACTCCTTTTTTCCGTCAAATCTTAATACTACCTACGGGTTTAGTAGTACAAAATTAGATAGTCTAAGTGTAATATAAATGTTTTGATTTTTACCACATTTTATAACTATATAACAAATTAGTAATAAAATATCTATCATTTATAGTATGAACGAATAGGTTCATCCATTTAATAACTCATTGAAAAGAAAAATGATTGGTTAGTAATCTGGTGGGATTAGTAACTAATCTGATAAAAAAATTAGAGTTCCATTACTTCTTGATAATTGTTGCTCTTTCACTGACCAAAACATTCTGATCAGTCAATCCTACCATCTCATCAGGAACATGATCTAAATTTTCACCATACTTTAACCCATCAGATACAGTTTTCTTTTTACGTATGAACGTTCCTTCAGTCATGTTAAATCCAAATGGTAAATGTTGGGTGCATATTTCCCTGATCCTGTCATGAAATGCATCTGGATCTTCTATTTCTGTGGTTATAATTTCAATTAAAACCCTACCGGTTTTAACGTGCAAATCAATTCTTTCATCTTTGATGGTTATGAATCTTGGTTCTTCTCCATCTTCCAGTGGTAGTCTCCTTCCGTGGAGAACTATCCTGTTTACAGCCTCAATATTTTCAAAGTCACACAACAATTTTTCAGTGGTTTCACAACCCAGCAAGCGGTGGGGAAATATTTCAATATCAGTTTTTTGATTTTCGATGTCCATTATTTTAACTCCAGTTTTTAGAGGATTTAGGCCCTCTATTTACTATTTAATCATGTTTAAATCTTTTTAATCAGGTAATTATAGTAAAAGGAGACTATTTAGTCTCCATTCTCTGTAGGAAGGAATTGACAGTAATGGTGGCAATCCATTAAACACTGCCAAAACCACACAATGTTATAACCAACAGTAATATTATAACTCTAATTTATTTTATTACTATCAGTTAGTCAAAAAGAAGTAGTAATAAGTATATAAACTTTGTGGTTACGTCAGAGTCTGGAATTAATTAGTACTAAAGAATTAGTACTAAAGCCAAAATTTTGAATTTAATCATGTTTACTTGTGGTTTGTATATCATGATAAGATCATGAAAAAATGAGGTAGTAGCAGGGATTAAAAACCATACACATCAATTGTATCCTTTACAACACCTTAAAAAAAAACTTCTCATTTATACAATGTTATAACTAACTGATTATCATGGCTGAATACCATCCTTGGACATCCTTCTGACATGAAAATCAAAAATCCCTGGAAAAACCCAACCGAGCCAATGTTAATAATAATATTGATTAAAAATTTATTATAAATATCAATATCATACCTATTTTGTAATAAATAAATCCTAAGTAATAATATTTTTTTCCAAAATTATGGATTCAAAAAAAAGGATATCAAAAAGGCTTTTCTTGGATTTCTCCCCTAATTTAACCCCAATAAGTAAAATGTCCTTACTAGATATGGAGAAAAATAACAGAAAAACCGGCAAAATACGAGAATTTGAGTAAAATAAAAAATATATGCCATTTAAAACTAATTATACACTTATAAAATTAAATTCACGGATAAAAAAAGGTTTATAAGTCTTTTTTTCAGCCCAAAGGTTTATAAGTGTAATACTACTTAAGGATTTATTAATCATCATGGAGGTAATATAAAAATGATAATAAGTAATACAAATGTGGATGTTTGTATAAATAAAATCAAGATGATTCGACCGGGAATAAATCCAAAAAGCTGTGATTTAAACTTAAACATTGATTGGAGTATCGAATACATCAAAACAAATGAAGGAAACATGGAATATGTTTGTACCTTAAATGCAATAGGTGAAATGCCTATTCAATTCGCAGTACAGGGTTCTCTGGAATGTGAAGACAGATCAGAAGATTTAGAGAAACGCTCTGATGAACTCTCCCCACTCATACTGGATAAGTGCATGAATACCATGATAAACATTGTAAACATCACCAAAAACAGTGTAGTAACCATTAAAAATGTCCCAGAAGTCTATTTAAACTGTTTTTCAGGTGAATTCAAAAATTGATCCTTAAAAAATTGCTAAATCACGCAAGAAGAAAACTCATCTAAAAACTGAATTAACCATTTTAAGAGTATTTTATACTTTAATAATTCTTTACTGAAAAATTTACCAGATAAAATCTAATGGAATCAAATTTAACAATATACAGGTGTAAAAAAATGTTAAAAGTAGCCCATACCATCTGCCCCTCCTGTAGTGTAGGGTGCGGAGTAAACCTGATAATCAAAGACCAGGAAGCAGTGGGAACATATCCCTACAAAAGACATCCTATAAACCAAGGCAAAAATTGTAAAAAAGGAAGGGATTCCTACCAAATATTGAATGAAAACCGCTTGAAAGACCCTTTAATCAGGAAAAAAGGTCTTGAACAGGTCAGTTGGGAAGATGCCTTAGAAACTGCTACTTCCCAACTAAAATCCCACGAAAATCATGAAATTGGAATCATTGCATCTGGTGATTGCACCAATGAAGAATATGAAACCTTAAAAAAATTCGCTGATGCTTTGGGAGTTGAAAATATTGGATATAACGCTAAAAACATTCCCACATTCAAATTCAAAACAGCCAGCCTTGATGATGTGGAAAACTCAGATTTCATTTTAATAATTGGAGATGTACTGAAGGAAAATCCTCTCTTAGGTAGGAGGGTTGTATTAGCAAAAGAAGGTGGAGCAGAAATAATCACAGCTGATTACCCTGAAAAAACCCTGACTGGAATAAATTCTGATGAATACATACAAATTGAATCAACATCCTCATTTCTGGATAACATTAATCGAAAAGTTCTGGAAACCCCTCATCAATCAACAACAGTCATTATCAGTGGAGTAAGTGGTGAGGAATTTGAAAACATCCTTAAATTTTTCCAGGACTCCAATGCCAAATTACTCCCAGTGATGGAAGAGTGTAACAGCAGAGGGGCTATGAACCTTCTTTCTGCCCTAACAGAAGATGACCTGAAGGATCTCCTAAAAAATGTAAAATTATTGTATGTGGTGGGAGATGACCCTGCTTCCTATATGGAAGAGTCCTTGAAAAACATTGAATTTTTAATTACACAGAATTTTTTCGTTAACGAAACTGTTTTGATGTCTGATGTGGTCCTCCCAGGATCTTGCTGGGCTGAAAAATCGGGTTCTTTCACCAACACTACCGGAGAAATTCAGAACTTCGAGAAAATAGTTGAACCACCAGGAAATGCCTGGGATGATGTAACCATAATCAGGGAAATTGCAGAAAAAATGGGGTTGGAGTTGTAAGGTGATATAAATGGAACCACAATTTTTACTTGCCAAGGCAAAAGATGAAGAATTAGCCAAGAACGGAGAATGTGGAGGTGCAGTAAGTGCCCTATTCAAATATCTGTTAGATCAACAACTGGTTGATGGAGTTTTAACCCTAACCAGGGGGGAAGATGTATACGATGGTATTCCCACCCTGGTTGAAAACTCAGAGGAGATAATTGAAACTTGCGGTTCTCTGCACTGTGCACCAACCATGTTCGGAGACTTGATAAGCAAACATTTAAATGACATACGACTGGCAGTGAGTGTGAAACCCTGCGATGCAATGGCAATTAAAGAACTGGAAAAACGGCATCAAATCAACCCTGATGCCATTTACAAGATAGGTCTTAACTGTGGAGGGACTGTAATGCCTATCACTGCCAGGAAAATGATAGAGATGTTCTATGATGTGGATCCAGCAGAAGTGGTGGCTGAAGAAATTGACAAGGGGAAATTCATCATTGAACTGGCTGATGGAACTCATAAATCAGTGGAAATCGATGAATTAGAAGAGAAAGGATTTGGAAGACGCAGCAATTGTCAGAGATGTCAATTGAAAATTCCAAGAAATGCAGATCTGGCATGTGGTAACTGGGGTGCTGAACCAGGATGGACTTTCATAGAAGTGGTCACAGAGAAAGGGAAAGATCTGGTGGAAAATGCTAGAAAAAAAGGATATATAGATGTTAAAACCCCATCTGAAAAGGCAATTGCCATAAGAGAAAAGATTGAGAATGTGATGATAAAGTTAGCCGGTAAATTCCAGGATAAATATCTGGAAGAAGATTACCCTGCCCCAGAAAACTGGGATGAATACTGGAATCGCTGCATCAAATGTTACGCCTGCCGGGATGTGTGTCCTATCTGTTTCTGTAAGGAGTGCGATCTGGAAAAGGATTTCTATTCTGATGAAGATGAAATAGCACCAGATCCTCTCACCTTCCAGGGAGTTAGACTGTCCCATATGTGTTTCAGCTGTGTTAACTGCGGACAATGCGAAGATGTGTGTCCCATGGAGATCCCCCTGGCCCTTATCTTCCACAGAATGCAGAAAAAATACAGAGATGACACTGGATTCATAGCAGGTGTCAGTGAAGAGTTACCACCATTGTACAGTCCAGAAAAAGAATAAAAAAGGATTTCAAAAGTTGAAAATTATTCAATCTTTCATTAAAAAAGCATGAAGAAGTTAAGGTGATATAAATGTCCGAAAAAGATGTAAAAATTGTGGGTTTTTGTTGTAACTGGTGTTGCTATGGGGGTGCAGACACTGCAGGTACAGCCAGGATGCAGTACCCTCCCAATGTCAGAATTTTAAGGGTGATGTGTTCCGGCCGTATTAACCCATCAATGGTACTTAAATCATTTAAAGAAGGTGCAGATGGCGTTTTTGTGGGTGGTTGTCATATGGGAGACTGCCACTACGATGCTGGGAACTATAAATGGAACCGTCGAGCCAAACTGATTGAAGATATTTTACCCGAATTTGGGATTGAAAAGGAAAGATTCAGATTCGAATGGATATCTGCTTCAGAAGGTGAAAAGTTCCAGAAGACCATGAAAGAATTCAGTGATACCATAAAATCAATTGGACCACTTAAAAGATCAACACCCCAACTCACTTCCCATGCAAAAGCCACTGCCAAAACCTAAAAATAGATTATTTTATTTTTTAAATTTCATCTTTTTGGTGATAAAAAAATGAAAATCGCAGTTTATGGTGCTGGCAATCAGGACCTTTACGTTAATCAGTTAAACCTACCTGAAAAGTACGGTGGAAACGCACCATACGGTGGAAGCCGGATGGCCATCGAGTTTTCAAATGCCGGACATCAGGTTTACCTTGCTGAACCCCACCGGGACATACTTTCACCTAATCTGTGGAAAATTGTGGAGGATTCAGGAGTGACTGTTACCTCCGACGATGCTGAAGCAGGCCGTAATGCTGAAATAGCCATACTTTTTACTCCCTTCGGCAAGTCCACCTTTAACATAGCTAAAAACATTATATCCCATCTCCCGGAAAATGGAGTGATTGCCAATACCTGTACTGTATCTCCCCTGGTTCTCTATTATGTGCTGGAGCTTGAGATAAAAAGAAAAAGGAGTGATGTGGGTATTTGTTCCATGCACCCGGCAGCAGTTCCTGGAACTCCTCAGCATGGCCATTATGTCATTGGAGGGCACAGCACCAATGATCTGGATCTGGCTACCAAAGAACAAATCCAGAAATGTGTTGATCTGGCCAGAGATTGTAAAAAAGAGGCTTATGTTGTGCCTGCTGATGTTTCATCAGCAGTGGCAGATATGGGATCCCTGGTTACAGCAGTGACCCTCTCCGGTGTTCTGGATTACTATCAAGTAGGGACCAAAATCATCCAGGCCCCTAAAGAGATGGTGGAAAAACAGATACTCATGACCCTGCAGACCATGGCCTCTCTGGTGGAG
This sequence comes from Methanobacterium petrolearium, assembly GCF_017873625.1. Classification (NCBI taxonomy): domain Archaea; kingdom Methanobacteriati; phylum Methanobacteriota; class Methanobacteria; order Methanobacteriales; family Methanobacteriaceae; genus Methanobacterium; species Methanobacterium petrolearium. Next base: position 70,869 of record NZ_JAGGKL010000006.1, read on the forward strand.
TCCTCCGGAGTGGAAGGACTCCTGAAGGCAATGAATCCAGAATTACTGGTGAAAAGTGCCAGTTCAATGCACCTTTTAGAAGAACAGAAGGATTTAGATGCAGCTCTGGAGACACTATCTGACCTGGATCCGGAGTTAATGGAAAATGCCAGAGAAGCTGAAATAAAACCAACTAACCTGGTAGCTGCCCAGGCCCTGGCCAAGGAACTCCTGGCCCTTATGGGTGAAAGGGCATCTGAAGGTACTATCAGACGATGCATGCGTAAAATGTTTGAATAATCCTTTTTTTATAATTGCATGAATTTAAATAACTTTTTTTCTTTAATAAAACTAAATTCGTCAGCAAAATCATCATTATACATATCCTGTCTTTATACTTTTCATTTTTTTAAACTTCTATTTCTACTAAAAACAACAAACTATAATCATACATTAAGGGGGCCTCACTTATCCGGAAAAATAATAAAATTTCTGGCAAACTTGGACTTTCTGTTAATGCCCTGAAAGTTTTGGAAAAAAGATACCTTACCAAAGATGAGGAAGGGAGAATTACTGAAACCCCTGAAGAGATGTTCAGAAGGGTGGCTGAGAATATAGCCCAAGTAGATCTTCAGTATGACAAAAATGCTGAAATTGACGCTCTTCAGGAAGAATTTTACCATTTAATGACTGGTCTAAAGTTTCTTCCGAACTCCCCCACTCTGATGAATGCTGGCACTTCCCTAAATCAGTTATCTGCATGTTTTGTTTTACCTGTGGAAGATTCAATAGAAGGCATATTTGATTCATTAAAGCACATGGCCCTTATCCATAAATCAGGAGGAGGGGTTGGTTTTTCATTTTCCAAAATTCGGCCGGCAGGAGACGTGGTTCGGTCAACTAAAGGAATTGCATCAGGACCTATTTCATTCATGCACATCTATGATGCAGCTACTGATGTGATAAAGCAGGGTGGCCGGAGAAGGGGTGCTAATATGAGTATACTCCAAATTGATCACCCTAACATACTGGAATTTATCACGGTTAAAGAAAAAAGGAAAGAAAATAGTGGAAAATTAGATGAAAAAGAGATGACCACATCTAGAAGGGAATTCAGGGATCAACTCACCAATTTTAACCTGTCGGTGGCTGTTGATGATGAGTTCATACAGAAAGTTCAGGATGATAATCTGATAGAACTGGTAAATCCCAGAAATAATGGACTGGTAATGTCAGTACCTGCACGGATGATTTTTGATTTAATGGTGCATACAGCCTGGGAAAGTGGTGATCCTGGAATCCTATTCATGGATGAAATAAACCGTCACAATCCAACTCCTCAACTGGGATTAATACAAGCAACCAATCCCTGCGGTGAACAACCTCTCCTTCCCTACGAGTCCTGCAACCTGGGATCCATCAACCTGGCGCGCATGGTGGAAAATGGATTTATACAATGGGATAAACTTAAAAAAACCATCAAAACTGCGGTGCATTTTTTGGATAACGTGATTGATGCCAATCAGTACCCCCTGCCAGAAATAGAAAGCATGACCTTCAAAACTCGGAAAATTGGCTTAGGAGTAATGGGTTTTGCTGACCTGCTTATCCTGCTTGGGATCCCCTATAATTCTCAAGAAGCACTGGATATAGCCAGGAAAATCGCAAAATTCATCAGTGAAACTGCTAGGGAATCTTCAGTTGAACTTGGTGAAATTAAAGGGTCATTTCCTGCATTTAATAAGAGTAAATGGGATAAAAAGGGTTATTCTGCTATGCGTAATGCTACCACCACCACTATTGCCCCTACAGGATCTATAAGTATAATTGCGGGAGTTTCCAGTGGGATTGAACCCTTATTTGCTGTTAGTTTCCAGAGGGATGTGCTGGATGGGAGCAAATTATTGGAAATAAACTCTCTTTTCCAGAAAATAGCCCTGAAAAGGGGTTTTTACAGTGAAAAACTCATGCTTAAAATTGCCAGGAAGGGTTCTTTAACTGGTTTAAGGGAAATTCCTGCAGATATTCGGCAGTTGTTTGTAACCACATATGATATTGATCCTTCCTGGCAGGTGCGGATGCAGGCTGCGTTCCAGGAACATGTGGACAACGCAGTATCAAAAACTGTTAACCTTCCCTCTGATGCAACTCCTGAAGATGTTAAGAAGGTTTTCCTACTAGCCCATCAGCTTAAATGTAAAGGAATAACAGTTTATAGGTATGGGAGTAAAGAAAAACAGGTTTTATATGTGGGTGTAGTTCCAGATAACCAAGAACATGAATATTTAAATGCTAAATCTGAGTATTCAGGGGGTTGTCCTTCTTTTATCTGTATACACTAAAACCATCTAAAAGTGAAGTAAACCATCTAAAGTAAACCATCTAAAAGGAAGCAGAACATTAATTTTCATTTATTTTACAGGTTTAAAATTAGGATCCAAATCCAGAGCTTTATCATAACATTCCTGGGCTTCCTGATCTTCTCCCAGTTTCAAAAGGGCATTCCCTTTAGTGTGCCATAATTCAGAATTTTCAGGATCCAATTTTAAGGCTCTGTTGAAACATTCAACTGAATTTTGATATTTTTCAAGCATTCCCATTGCAATTCCTTTATTGTACAGTACCCTAGAATTGTCAGGATTTATTTTAAGAGCTTTATTATAACAATCAATAGCTTCCTGGTGTTTGAATGCCTTTGTAAGGTTGTTTCCCTTATTATTCAATACCTTTGTATTTTCTGGGTCTAATTTAAGGGCTTTGTCAAAGACTTTAGAAGCCCGACTGAATTTACGGATTTCTGTGAGGGAAATACCTTTAATATTCAGGATCATTACATTGGAAGGTTCAAGTTCCAGTGCCTTGTCAAATGAATCTATTGCCTTTCTATATTCTTTAATTTTCATGAGTTGGAGACCTTTTCTGTTCCATGCCATTACCTCATTGTCAGATTTTATTGTCTTTTTAAATGATTCTTCAATTCTCCGATATTCATCCATGCGTTTGGAGTACCCATAACCAGTCCAAATCATTCCCAGCAAATAAATTCCAGCTAAAACCGTGAAAAAGAGGGATACCCAAATATCCCTAGTATTAGAGAATTGATATAACTTAAAAAATATCAATAGTCCTATTCCAATCGAAGATGCAACTATTATTCTCATAAAAAGAGTTTTATTATAATATTCCAATCTGTTGAAGATACCACTTAAAAGTAGTAAAACCCCAAAAGGACCAAAACATATTGCTATAAACATATCAGAAAACCCAGTAGCAGTCAAACTATACAAAAGAGTGCATAATAATAAAATAGAACCCACTATTATATCTGATGACGATTTTTTCATTTAATTTCCAGCTTAATCAAAGTTCGGTACTATTTTACATTGTTTAACAAAAAAATATTGCATTTGAAATTGTATTATTGTCTTAACAAAATATATTAAATTTTACTTATATTTAAAAATTTAGGCAACATATTACCACACCAACCAATAAAACAGTAGCTCCTTGTATGAGATTTGCACTGATAACAACTTCATTTGTAATACTTTAACCAGTTTTTATACTAACTTTTAAATAGCTTAACCAATTATTATAATTAGAACAGAATGGCAAAAGTAAATGAAAATACTAATAATGTATATTTTTAGCGTTTTGAGACCTTAAAAAATTTAACAGGTGATATTAGTGCACGATTTGATCAAAGAAGCAGTAAATGACATGGATTCAGCCCTCAAACTCAGTAAATCAGAAAAAAATGTTAATGATGTGGTGGATGCAGTTTCTGAGTTATCAACTGCTGAAGCCACCCAACTAGGAATGAATTTCAAAAAATTTCCTCTAGGCTGTGACCTTACTGAGATCATTGTGGGCACCTGTGCATCAGACCTGGAGAAGGATGAACTGATTGGTAACTGCCTTTTATCAAACATGATTGGTGCTTCTATTCACGTGTGCGCTTATGCCTTTGCAGATATCGCTGAAAATTATAAAATGAGAGGTATTGATGTTCTCCGCGAAGTTCGAGAAGTTACAGATGTGCCTCTGGACCTGGATCACTTCGGAAGATATGGAGCCATGCGATTCCCCAGGGAAATTGTGAAATGCCCAGGACAGTGCTATAATGAAGGCCCTCCTTTCCATGAATGTCCCCGGGACAGAATACATGCCAGACTCCTGGACAAAGAGGAAGCAGCTTCAATGGAAAGGGATGACTGGGTTAAATGCTCTTCTTCTGTGGCTATTAACCTGACCAGTGCCCAGGGGGGAGAAGGACATGCTGCACCATTAGAAGAGGCTGAAGAGATCGCCCAGCTTGCCCAAAAGTATGGTAAAGGTGTGGAGGCCATCATGTTCATAGGTGATGGTTATGATGATCTAATCACCGGATTTGAGAAAGCCCTGGAGTTAGGGGCAGATATCTTTGTACTGGAAGGTGGGCCTTTCAATCAGTCCAGTGATCGGTTGGATAGCTTTGCCAAGGCAGTGGCCATGGCCCGCCTACTGGTACCTGGGAAAATCGTTGCCACCAACGGTGCCTATGAAGATGAGTGTCGTGTGGGTTTACGGGCAGGGCTTAACGCTATAATCACTGGTTTTCCCAAGAATCATCATGGCTACATGTGTGGTTACAGTCCAGGAACAGCTAAAAAAGGTAATTTTGGACTTCCACGTGTGATCAAGATAATTAAAGAAGAACTCAAAGAGGGTTTAACCAGTGTGCCTATTCAAAGGGGTGAACTGGAAGCATTGGCCAGTGCAATTAAGGTGGTGGGACCTGAAAATGTGTATCCACAGAAAATTGGTGAGTTCCCAGTAGGTGATGCTCACTGGGCAGTGCTGCCCAACTCACCTATCTATGATAAAGTGAAAGTTGAAAGGACCATTCAGGGTATTCATGAAACCCTGACGGGTAGCAGTGCCGCACTCATAGGGGGAAGATTTGTATCATGGGCTTTAGCCAAAGAACTGGACAACGATGTGGATGAGATCATCATTAGCGATAAGGATCCGTGGGTGGAAAAGGTAACTGTTGATATCTTAAGTAGAGAATTGGAACCAAATATCATTGGGGCCTCATCAGATGATAGATTAGCATCCGAAAGTGCTGATCACACCATAATCACTTCCACTATTCCTGGATTGGTTACCAAGATATCTAGGAAGTTGGATGGATCGATTACTTTGATTTAATTTAGTATTTATAACTCAATTCACTGCTTTCAAAGATACTTATGACCTAAACCACTCTTATAGCCTCATCAAGATTTATTGAAGTATTTTCTAATATCATGTACACTGAAAAATCCTATTAAAATACTAAACCCTCCAAGAATTAAAGCATCTTGATTTATAAATAAACCCCATAATAATTCTAAAGCCCCAAAAACAAATAAAATAGTAGTACCCAATATCTGTAGAAACCAAATACGTGCAAACTGCGATATGGCCAAGACAACTCCGATTAAAATTGACAAAATAAATTCAGTGCCATGAATTCCATTGGCGGTACCAATAAAAGGGAAAAAAATAAACAATGCCCTGGTCAGTACCACCCTATAATTATTCATAATCATCAATTTGGGACCATTTTTATCTTTAAATAACTTTTTATACATAATTTTTCTTTTATTAATCATGTCCACCACAAATAAAATTTTAACAAAATAAGATGTAGAAAGGGTTAAAAAGCTCCATCACCACGGGATCCTCCTCCGGCCCCTCCACCACCAACACCTTAACATTCATCATCAGTTCCAGCAGTTAAATAGGCCTGCATGGTAGTATAGGTAGTTATAAATAAAAAAAGAGTATATTTTAGAGATTCATGATCAGTGAAAGTATGGAATACATAGAGTGGACTGTTTTGGAGTTTTTCGTTTAGAGATTCGTAAACCAAAGACGAAACAACTTTATTTCCCTTCCCCGAGCAGTTCCATAAACAATGTATTCATCAAATAATGCCGATATAAATATTAAAAAAGTGATTCTATTTTTTTTATTTTTGGAATTCATATCATCTTCTCATTCAAATTTTAATGAAATTCCCAGATACAAAATAAATAAAGAAAAACATCAAAGTTAAAATATAAGCTTGAATTTTTATTTTTGGATATTCTGACATGAAAAGATAAATAACCGATCCTATGGCAATTAATCCGAAAAGTGTATAGAAATACCAGGTTATCAGATACAATAATCCAATTAGATTAAATAAAACTCCAAAAACATCACTTAAAGATATTTTCATTACTGAAAGAACAATTAAATTTATGATCACTAAAACGAGAGTATAGGGGGGTACAATGAACATGAAAATACCTTTAATTGAATCCTTAACCTTTTTTTTCAATATAATCTTCAAAACTACGAATGCAAATACTCCATAAACCATCATTTTAATGAAGGGAATAAATGGATCAAAAATTGAGTTTACACTCATGAACTTGATGACGAAAACTGAAAATGCATATAAATAGGTTATTAGAATCACTTTATTGTAAGGGGAAGGATAAGGTTGTATTTCATCTAGAGGTATTTTTTCCCATGGTTTTTTGTTATCTGATGATGATTTAAATCTCATTTTTCCACCCCTGACCTATCAGTTCCTAATCTACCATTTAAATCCTCTAAAGATTTTTTAACAGGTTCAAAATATGGATTTATCTGTATGGATTCCTTAAAACATTTTTCAGCATCTTCATTACTGCCTAAAGATTCAAGGATAACTCCTTTAGCATGCAAGGACTTTTCATCCAACTCATCTAATTCAAAAGACTTTTCAAACATTTTAAGAGCTTTTTCATATTTTTCTAACCCACATAAAGTTCTTCCTTTTTCATAATAGTACTCCCCCTCTTCAGAATCAATTTTCAATGCCTTATCTGAATATTTCAATGCCTCCCCATATTCCCCCATCTTCCTTAAGATACGGCTTTTTAAATTCAAAGCCCATGAATATTCATGATCTATATCAAGTGCTTTGTCAACTGTTTTTAGAGAATCCTGATAATTTCCAAGGTCTTCTAAAACAGCGGCCTTATTAGCCCAGTTGTACTTATCTTCAGGATTCTCATCAATTTTTTGATCGTAAAATTCAATTGCTTTTTCAAAAACAGTCTTTGATACATCTTCCATCCCCATATCATAGAGAGTGGCCCCTTTCATATGGTAATATCCGGAATCTTCTGGATCCAGTTCTAAAGCTCTTTCAAAACAGGTTAAAGCCTCAGGGTACCTGTGAAGTTTAAACAAAATCTTACCTTTAGAATAAAAAATATATGGATCATTATCCAGCTCTATTGGCTTATCAAAACATTTGATAGCCGCATCATAATTCTTCATTTTCTTATGAATAAATGCCTTTAAACCATAAGCCGTGCTAAATTTTGGATTCAGTTCTAAAGCTTTTTTAACGGATTCCAAAGCTTCAGAATATTTTTCCAGATTATTAAGAGCCCAGGCCTTTGAATTCCAGTAAAATGGGTTTTTGGGGTTGATACTGATTGCTTTTTCATAATATTCTAAAGACTTCCCATATTGCTTTGAGCTTCCAAAAATTGAACCCTTTTGATAATACGCCTTTTCATTTTCAGGATCAAGCTTGAAAATTAAATCCAATAACTTTAAAGCCTCTTCATTTTCATCTATTTCCACTAAAATATCTGTTTTTGCTATAAGTGAATCAATATGCATTGGTTTTATATCTAAAACTCTATCTAAACAGGCAATGGCCAAGTAATATTCTTTTTCAATTCTGAAAATATTTGACTTTAACATTAAAAGCGATTTACTCCCTGGACTTAGTTTTAGTCCTTCATCTATAAATTTTAATGACTCATCATAATTCTTCATCATTGCCAGATTATAGGCATTTTTCTTCCATGCAGAAACATAATCATGATCTAATTTCAGACATTTATTAAAATCTTGTGTGGAATCATTGTATTTGCCCAAGTTCTGAAAAACTACCCCTTTATTGTACCAAGTAGTTGCATTTGTTGGATCATTTTTTAAATCTTTATCATAGCATTCAATTGCATTTAAAGCACATTTTTTCGCTTCTTCTTTACGGCCCATTAATTCAAGGACATTTGATTTCAGATGCCATGTTCTGGAATGATGAGGGTCAATTTTTAATACCTGTTCAAAACAAACTAATGCCCTTTTAAATTCCCCTCTTTTTTTATATAAACTGGCTTTATCATACCATGCTTCTTTATTGTCTGGATCAATACTCATCACCATTTCAATAAATTTCAATGATACATTATACCACCCTAATCCTGTAAAAAATTCACCATAATCAAGCATTATCCTTTGAAAAATACCATTAACACCCATTTAAACCAAAACCTCTCTTTGCTTTTCATTTTCATCTACTATCCTTGTTTTATATATGGAGTAGCCTGCAAAAATGAAGTTAACGATTGAAATTAAGATATAAAAAAATTCTGTACTGGCAGAACTAGTTAACTGGCAATTAGTAACTCCATTAATTAATTGGAACAATGCTACCAGTAGCCAGATAATTCCAAAGGCATAAATAGCCAGTGAACTTCGAGAAGCAAATATTGAAACTGCGAAAAAGATCAGGATACTGCCCTCAAAGGGTGAGGTGAATATCATGTTTGTAATGCCCCAGAAAAATAGGATGAGGGCAATTTTTTTTGGCCAGGCTTCCTTTTCAGGACCGGTATTTAAATTTTTTAATCTTTCAAATATTCCATTCTTTTTTGGAATTTTTGTACCACATTCATGACAGAATTTAGAATTTTCATCCGGAATTAGGCTCCCACATTTTTTGCATTCCATCTTTAATTCATTGCCCCCACTACTAAGATTTAACAGATTAAATTATAGAATAGTCTCCTGGTTCAAACACCTTAATTAACCTTATCAATGTTAATTAATCAACAGTTTATAACTCTGTAAGGTTAAAATCACGTTTAAACCATTGAGAACACGATTTCCTATGATTAATCATAACAGTTTAAAAATGGATATTAAAAAAACTAGTATTTAATACTTTAGTTTCAATTTTCATTATTCTCTACAATAAATATTAACTCATAGACTATTTATGAATCAAGAGTTGATTCCCTCTAAAGCAATAAAAAAAGAAAATTTTTTAAACTACATTAATCGTTAATTGTGTCTAATTAAGCTTTCCTACCCGCCATAACTAAGTCAAACTCCTCCAGATTAACACTTCCGATTATACGATAGAATTCATCTTCGGGTTGATTGAGGAGTTCTTTAGGATCAATGCCCCTTGCCTGTTCCAGGCCACGGATGAAGTATTTGAAGTCAGGACCTAAACCATCCATTATCCGGTAACCTTTTCCAATATGTACTAGATCGTTTTGATCACATTTAGAGGTTAAATCTTTTATTCTCCCCATAAGATGTTTTGTGGGTTGTTTGTAAGTTCCTGTCTCCAGTGCAGTCTCTATATCAGTGGATACTTCCAGTTTATCAGCAACTTGACTTTGGGTTTTTCCTGTGTATTTCCTGAATCCTAAAACCAGATCTTTTAAATCTCCTTCCATAACATGTGCCTCCTACTTTTTATGATATTATTATGATATTCGCAGTATAAATAATTTTTCATATAAAAGTATTACAAATTAATAAGCTTATGAACGCTTATTTTCACCATTTCCTTGATTAAATTTAGTTAAATAATCAAAAAAGAACGTATTAATGAAAACAGACTATATGGTAACATGTTTTTCAAAAAATTACACTAGGTTATAGACCTGAGGATCCTCAAAAATATTTTTTTGAAACCATGACTTCGGAACCCTAAACCTTATTTACTTGAAAATCCTATCTAATTCAAAGTGGCCACTCCTTATAAATCAATATTCCAAGAAAGGATTTTTAATAAAAATAGAATTATCCCTAAATCAATTATTCGATTTTTTAAAACTTGAATGAAAATTAGCCGAATTAAAACGTTACAGGTGTCATTTTGATTAAAAAACGTTATTTATTGCTAATGGCAGTGATCCTGTTAGTAATCTACATGTTCTTAGAACCCTACTGGATTGAAACCAAGGAGATAACCATTGAATCCGACCAGATCCCTGCCCAATTTGATGGTAAAAAGATTGTTTTCCTCTCTGACATTCATGCTGGTCCTTTTTTTAGTCAAGAAAGAATTGATAGCCTGGTTAATCAGGTCAATGCCCTGGATCCTGATCTGATCCTCCTGGGAGGAGATTATGTAGACGGTGATTCTGCATATACCCCCTCCACTTTTAATTCATTATCCAATTTAAAAGCCCCTCTAGGCGTTTATGCAGTTTTAGGTAATAAAGATCCTCAATATGTAACTTTGAATACCATATTCCAATCAAATGTAACCTACATAGGCAACAAAGGGACTTGGATCACGGTTAATGGCTCCAGAATTCGTCTGGGTGGAGTAGGTGATTACAATAATGGTGCTCAGATACAGGATGCCACCACTTCAGTGGTTACACCCCAGGACTTTGTTATTTTAATCAGCCATAACCCTGACTACTTCCCCCTGGTTGATAAGTCCAAAGTTGATCTGGTTTTCTCTGGACATACCCATGGAGGACAGGTAACCTTCTTCGGACTATGGGCACCTACCACTCACTCGGATTATGGTAACAAGTACCGTACCGGGGTTATCACCGAGGATAACTCTACTTTAATTGTTAGTAATGGTCTGGGAACCACCATATTACCAGTAAGGTTTTTCGCACGACCACAAATCATAGTGGTGACTTTAAAAAAGACATGATGGATAAAAAAAGAAGGAATTACTGATAAAATGGGTTAATCCTGGAAAAAAGACACTAGTAAAAAAATAGATGAATCATCTTAACTTAATTACAAATTTTTTAAACACATTCCCTTAACCAGGTCAGGTTTTTTATCCAAAAGCAATCTGATTGCTTCGTCAAAATGTTCCAGGGCTTCTTCTGTTTTTTTAAGTTGTCGAAGGGTCACTCCTTTATTGTACCATGCCGGGAAATAGACAGGATGTGATTCGATTATTTCATCAAAACAGTGAATAGCTGCATCCTTCCTATCCATATCCATTAAAATAAGTCCTTTGTAATTCATAATATCCCATTCTTTTGGTTCTATTCTTAAAGCATCGTCAATGTATTTGAGGGCCTCTTCAAGTTTTCCCATTTCATAGAATGCACGTCCTATATTGTAGAGTGCAATAAATGAGGTGGGATCAGCTTCTGCTGCTTTTTTAAAATAAGTGACAGCATCCTGGTAATTTTTTAGATCAAAAAGTATCTCTCCTTTAGCATTACACAGATCAGGGTACAAATCATCGGATGTGTCAATTAAAGCCAGGGCCTCGTCAATTAATTTCTGGGCAGACTTATTCTGCCCCAGAAAGTGATAGGCCAGACCATTGAAATATAATGCATCAACATCATGGGGTTCTTCCTTTAGAAATTTTTCATAGGAATGGATGGCATTATGATAATCTCCTAAATAGAATAGAACCGTTCCTTTATCAAAAAACAGACCTACATTTTCAGGGTTGTATTCTAGAGCTTTATTGTAATCCTTCAAAGCAGAATGCAAGTCTCCAACATCAACGTATACTGCTCCCCTTAAAAGGTGAGCATCAGGATTATGAGGTTCAAACTCCAATGCTCTTGAAAATAGGTTTATGGCCTTAAAATAGTCCTTATGGCCTAACCAAGTGTCGATACCCTTTTCGATATAGTAGTGAGCACCTTTAGTTTGCATTACAACCCCCCAGGTGATGTATTACTATCTTTATTCTGAAATATAAAATTTGGGATGGGATACAAAGTCGCAAAATTATTTTTCTACTGGAAACTTTCCCGCCCTGAAAGAAAAACATTTATTACCATAAAACTGGAAAATAAAAACAATATAACAATATTGTTACTTATAAACAATAATAATAAGATGATGGTTGTGTTAACATCGGTTATCTGATTTGCAGGGAATGTAAAGGTTACTATGAGTTAACAGAAGGAGAAAATCCTGATGACTTTGAAAGCTGCCAGTGTGGGGGTGAACTGGTTTATTCTCATCACTTAGAAACATTATCCGCAGTTCTGTCCTTTGCAGAAATGGATGAAAAACTACAGCAAAAACTCAATGAAATAATGATTCTGGAAGAATCCATTCAAAACAAAAAAAATCCACACAACCGGAGTCGAAACAAGGATAATGTGTTAAAAAAAATCTCTAATACTTTGACCGGTGGTCATAAATAACACACTAAAAACAAATCATCCCATAAATAGGAATCATCCAACTAACCAAAATTAATCCTAAAATCTAACTCTGAAATCTAACTCTGAAATCTAATTCTGAAATCTAATTCTGAATTTTTTTAAAAAAATAAGGTTAATCCTCCCAATACGATTAATCAGGAGGATAAAACAATTTTTCAGCTATAATGCTATTTTGGCGTAATTTAAGTGCCTGCCCCCCCAGTCAGAGTGTCTGTAGACATATCCATCATCAGGGGTTTGGGAAGTTCTATGCCAATGGTTTCTTTTATGACATCTTCCACAGTTTCAACAGGGATGAACTCTATTTCAGCTTTAACATCATCAGGAACATCATCCAGGTCTTTTAAGTTTTCTTTAGGTAAGATGACCCTGTTTATTCCTGCCCGGTGGGCGGCAAGCACCTTTTCCTTGATACCTCCCACTGGTAGTAATGCTCCTCTGAGGGAGATCTCACCAGTCATGGCCAGTTTAGGATCCACCTCACGGCCAGTTACCAGGGAGGCTATAGTGGTGAGTAATGCCACCCCTGCAGAGGGACCATCTTTAGGAATGGCTCCTGATGGTACGTGTATGTGAAGGTCTTTTTTGTCAAATTCTACCTTTTTAAGGCTGAAAGCCAGTCGAGAACGGATTAAACTCTGGGATATCTTGGCAGATTCCTTCATCACATCTCCTAACTGTCCTGTGAGCATTAACTTCCCGGTTCCAGGCATGAATGCCCCTTCAATGAAGAGTATGTCTCCACCAACCGGTGTCCATGCTAATCCTGTAACCACACCGGGAGGATTATTTTTACCTGCTTGGTTGATCTGAATTAATTCATGGCCCAAAATGTCGTATAACATGTCTTCTTTAATGGTGTAAGGTAAATCCACCTTGCCCAGCACTATCTTTTCAGATGCTACTCTGGCTACAGTTGCTAACTGGCGTTTAAGGCTCCTTACTCCTGCTTCTCGGGTATATTTTTCGATGATGGATTTTACTGCTTCATCTTCAAAGACTATCTGAGTTTCATCCAGTCCGTTGTCTTCTAAGACCTCGTCAATGAGGTGTTTTTTGGCTATGTGGAATTTTTCATGGCTGGTGTAGCTGCCTATCTCAATGATCTCCATACGGTCCCTTAATGGGCCGGGAATGCCTTTAAGTGAGTTGGCAGTGGCTATGAAGAACACATCCGATAGATCGTAGGGTACTTCCAGGTAGTGGTCTGAGAAGGTGTTGTTCTGTTCAGGATCCAGGACCTCAAGTAAGGCACTGGCAGGGTCGCCACTGTAGGAGGCCATTAATTTGTCCACCTCATCCAGGATGAAGACGGGGTTTTTTTCACCGGCACGTTTCATACCCTGGATTATTCGGCCAGGTAATGCCCCAACATAGGTTCTTCTGTGTCCTCGGATTTCTGATTCGTCTTTTACACCACCCAGGCTTATACGTACGTATTTACGTTCCAGTGCTTCGGCTATGCTTTTGCCCAGGCTGGTTTTACCAGTTCCTGGTGGGCCTACCAATAGGAGGATGGAACCCTGTTGGTTCTGTTTGAGTTTCATCACTGTCAAATGCTGGATTATACGGTCTTTGACTTTATCCAGCCCGTAATGTTCATCGTTTAAGATTTTTCTGGCAGCTTCTATGTCAATGTCTTTGATCTGGCTTTCATCCCAGGGTAATGCAACTAAAAGGTCCAGGTAGTTTCTTATAACGTTTTCTTCTGAGCTGTTGGGGCCCTGGCGTTCCAGTTTGTTAACCTCGTCCAGTGCAATTTCTCTTACATCTTCTGGCATGTTTGATTCTTCAATTAGCTCCCGGTAATCCTTCCTGCCTTTTCCTTCGGATTCATGTAGTTCATCCTGGAGAACTTTTAACTGTTCTTTGAGTATGTTTTCCCGGTGTTTTTTGTTCATTTCTTCGTTGAGTTTGGCAGCCATTTCCATCTGGAACTGTATGGATTCTTTCTGTTGAATGAGGATGTCCAGAAATTTCAGGCTTTTTTCTTTTAGTGATCGTGTCTGGAGGAAGTCCTGTTTTTCTTCCAGTGCGAGTCTCATGTAGGGGAATATGCTGGCAATTACTTTACCCAAATCAGTCATTTGTTTGATCTGGTCTGAGTAAGCTTTGGATTCTTTGAAGTTTTCACTTATTTCCGATACAAGGTATCGTACGTGTTTAAGGATTTCTTCCTGGTTTTCCTGGTCTAAGTCCATTAAATCGGGTATTAACTTGTATTTAACCTGGTAATTTAAACCATCCTTGATAAATTCTTCAATTTCAGCTCGTTCTATGATTTCTACTTTCAGGTGGTAGAAATCTTTCATTTCTACGGCGTTTTCTATTTTAACTAATGTCCCTACCTTGTATAAATCTGATTTTGAGTAGAACCGTGCTGGTGATCCTTCTTTGGCTGCAACTGCAATGCCAAAGTAATTATGGTCTTTAACCCGGTCGTGTATTTCTCTCCCCCTTTTTCTACTAATTTTAAGGTTCATGCTAGTTTCATGTAATAAAACCATGTCTGGTAAAACTAACAAGGGTAATTCTTCGTTTGCGTTTATCTGGTTCATATTAATCACTCATAGGGCTTTATGAATCAATAACTTTGATAATAACTCAAATACTCATGATTTACTTTAAATTTAATGATTTAAGATTAATTTTTCTCAAGTTTATGTAAATTTATTTTAATTACAGATTCCAGAGGTTTAAATTCAAGTCTAAAATGATTTTTGGAAAATTTGTGGAATTTAAGGGGAATAACTTATATTTATTCTTCCTTTTTTTCTGAGTAGTGGCATTTCGATCTTTCCATTTGATTGCACCTTGCAAATGCACAGCTAAATAAAAAATCAATTCTTTTTTGGTACTTTCTCATGGACGGTTCGTTGAATCTGTAGTAGATGTAGTTTCCTTCTTTTTTTGCAATGAGGATTTTGGCATTTCTCAGGATTTTTAGATGCTGCGATGCTGCAGGTTGTGTGATACCCATGTTTCTGGACATTTCAGTTACACTGATCTTATCCACTTCACCGGACGCCAGTGAATAAATCAAAAGTAACCGATTAACATTGGCCAGGGCCTTCAACACTTCCTCCATCTCTTCAGTTGCCTCTAATGTTGACCTGGAATTTATCCTCAGCATGTACCATAAGTATATTAGTATATGCTTATATACTTTTCTATCCAATTAGGGCATAAATTAATGTATGTGAAAATTAAGGCAGCAACATTCTTTAGGGGTTGAACAATATTACAAAAAAGTTAAACTAAAGATTGTCTTTTTTACTAAAAGAACAACAATTAACGAATCAAAAATATTAGTGAACATTACAACACCTATAAACTAGCCGTGACAAAAATTAGATATAAAAAACTTTGATAAGGGGTTTTAGATGAAGAGTTCAAATTTAGTTATTAAGATTAAAAAGGATTTAAAACCATTTAAATCAAAAGTTAACTGTCACAACAAAGATAAAAATGAAAATATTGATCCAATACATCTTATCATGTCTAAGTATAATAAAGATAATTTTAATGAGATTATGAGTTTATCTCCTGAAGAAATTGATGGAGAAATTGATGAAGGGAAATTGAATGAGTTTAAAGAGAGTATAGAATATTATTTCCAGTTACATGCTCCAGATGATGGTGACTTTAAAGAGTTTATACTGGCAATATCCACATATCTATCATTTATAGCAAAAAAACCATTGCATCCACCAGGGATTATTTTTTCAGATGGAAACCGAGTATTTAAAAAACAAGATAAATATTATTGTACCGGGAAAAATGTTTTCATTCAGGAAACATATTCACTGTGCAGATATTGCATTTGTAAACAAACACAATGATAAATATATGAACATTATTTTAAACTATTTTAAGGTACAGAAGATTAAAAAAAATGGGTTGGTTCTGAGTTCACAATCCCCATAATCCCTCAATATCATACATTTTTTGAAGATTTATTAAAAATTAGGAGGATTCTGACAGTTTTTCAACCTGTCTATCTATTTCATCCAGGGCAACTTTAGCTGCCTCATCAGCCAGAGTCTCACCTGCTTTAGATAGCTCATCCAGGAAGAGTTCTATTTCTACATCCACATCAAGGCCTTCGTCCTGATTGAATTCAACTCTTAACTCCAGGTCGAGAACTTCCTTTTTAGAAACCTTGGAAAAAATATAGTTTTCTGCGGCTACTGCCGCAGCTTCAGAGATTTCTTCCAATTCAGAGTCTGTGAGGGTTTTCAAACTTTTGACCTCAGTTACCCATACCAGGTTGCTGCATCTGCATGGCACCCTGTAAGGTTTCCTGCATTTCCTGCAACCGTTTCATAATTCTTTCTTCTTGTCTTGCCACTGTTTTTTCCCTGAGTTTCAGAGTTTCCAGTTTCTCAGACATTTCTTCAGTTAGCTCTGGCTTACCCATTTTAATGAGTAGATTTCCTGCAGTTTTGTAAACTTCAGCATCATCTTCCACTTTCTCCAGTTCTTCCAGGGCTTTTTCTGTTTCACGTATCTGCAAATCTACGCTTTGTTTTTGCATGGTTATTGCCTGTGCTTGCTGTTGCATCTGCTGGAATTGGGCTAGTTGATGTTGGATGTTTTGGGGGATTTCCATATTTTCACCTCATATATCATATAATAAATCAGTAACATGTGTATTCTAGTTTTAAATTTAATTTTTAAATCTTAATTCTATTTCAGATATAATTATTTAACTCAATTTGAGAACCTGCTGAGAAAGTGTGATCCAGCGGAGGTACGAATTTATGGATGCTCGAAGGGAAGGAGAATCCTGTGCCTTTATGTAAATGAATAGAACTTTATTCTCACATTTTACTTCAGTCATGGCTCTATCAGAGGGTGAGTCACATATTTCAGGCTGAATTGCAGATAAGACAATTTCGGCTTCTTTTTGGGAGTCAAACTCTATTTCAAACTGGGCTTCAACTTGTTTAAGAGCTTTCATCTACTTCCCCTGCGAATTCACTCTCAATTATATAGATGCGTGGACCAGTAGGTTGACCGTGGGCATCGAAAAATTCCATCACTGGTGTGGATTTCCTTTTGTGGGTCCTTATCCATAGTAGATTACAATCAGATTTATGTTCCTTATTATAATCAGATTCATGTGAATTTTCAGGTGGAATGTCAAAAATCTCTTGGGTAACATGTTTTAATTTTTTTACTTCACACCGAAGAGAAATTGCATCCTTGTTCATCCTTCCTTTAGGAAGGGAGAAATCCACAGTGAATTTCATGGTAGCGAATAGTTCACCATCCACATAAACGTCCATCCCATTGGGATTTCCATCTTTTTCTGATATCACCATTACACGACTCATTCCCAGTTGATTGGCCTTCAAAAAAACATCTCGAAGACTCATTTTTCCCCGGTTAACACAACGAGCTTTCATGACCCGTTCTAATCCGCGGCAAAAAGTTCTGGTTCTCTGAGATGGTTTTCGGGAAGTGGTGAATAACATGAATCTATTTTAAATATTCAAGTATTGGTTTTACCTTTGGAGGGTAAAAGTTTGGGGATTGATTTGCCTCTTGAGGTATTGATGAATATTCAATGAATTAATTCACCTTTAGATGCTAAATCTTTTTAAATGTAAAAACCTGGTTCCAGCTTATTACCTTGCTTTTACAACGCGTCTAACCTTTGGGATCTCCTTGAAAAGTATCCTGTATCGGCAGCTGGGACATTTAGATTCTGTGTACCCTTTAATATCTACAAGTGTACCACATTTAACACATTTATACAATTATAAACCTCCAACAATCCTTTTAATGTTTCTTGAGGCGGTTTTGCCCATGGGAGTGTTTGGCATGTATGCTCCACCGGTGAAGACAGCACCACATTTGCGGCACTTCCATATTCCTGCTGAGACTCTTTTAACACCTGGCCGGTCACATTGAGGGCAGGTGTGATTCTTTTTCATATTCTCTTCAATGATTTTTACGGATCTTTTTGCTTTTCTACCGTATCGGGCACCGAATCTCCCAGTAATACCTACTTTTTTGGTTCTTGCCATAATTATCACCTTAGTATTTTGTTATAATGAATTGTTTAGAGTGTTTATCCACTCTAAACTGATATAGTTGCTTGGACGTTCTTAGTTGTTTGGATTATTGTATTTCACTAAAAACTTTGGATCTGATGGTATCCTCTAGGCTTTGGGAAGGGATTTACGAAGTTCTTTAGTTTTATCTTGGGCTATTGTGATGGCTTTTAATGCTTCTTCACGGGTGAGGGGAACTGATCCTCCTTTTTGCATGGCACATATGCTACCATCAGCCCTGATACCTATGGATATTCGTGCATCAAGGATGTCATCCTCTTCCAGGGATGGGTCAACCACCAGTTCTTTCCCAATCTTGGCCAGGGTGCACATGAGTGGCTGTTCCTTAACTGGGAGTGGAACCATCTTTTCATGGTTAACTACTACTTCTTCATCTTCAATGGTTGTAGTTGGGATTTTAGTATTCATAATAGCAGCTAAACTGCCTAAAACTGCAGCATCAAAGAGATTACCATCATAATCCACAATGTGCATGTCTAAAAAGATCATCCACACTTTCTTTCCAGGTATGATGGTCAATTTTTCCAGGTCAATTACTCCCCCTTCCCTAATGCAACGGTCTGTTACACGAGCCAGTTCAACTGAACGTTCATCTGGGGGTCCTGGTTCAAAGTTAGGGGCTGCCATTGGCAGGAGTTCTGAGTTAGTTATTAAAACTCCCACGTTGGGGGTGTCTGGGAATGGTTCGCCGATCTGAGGTTTAGTTCCCACCACGATCTGGGTTTTACCTATTTTAACACGGGCTGAACCTTCTGCTTTCTTTAATATGCCTGTTTCCAGGCTTATTTCCCGATACTGGTCCAGATCTCTTCCATCTGCTCTTTCTTTATTTTGGATGAGGTTAACCACGCTTTCTTTTATGATCTCTGGAACTATGCTTTGTACCATTTTAATCACCGTACCTGTTTTTGATTGCGTTTTTCTGTTCTTCACTAATGGTTTTGCATCCTTTTATGGCTAGATCCAGTGCTTGTTCAAATTCACCGGATGTGAGGTGTCCGTCCATCTGTAGTAATGTTATATCCCCTGTACGGGGCATCATGGCTATTGGTAAGTCGGCTTCTCCTTCTTTATCCTCTGATTCAGAGAGGTCCATTATAACCTGTCCATCAGATTTACCAGCAGCACATGCTGCTACCATATCTCTCATGGGTATGCCTGCATCGGCCAGTGCCACTGATGCGGCGGATATACCAGCGCATCTGGTTCCTCCTTCAGCTTGCAGAACTTCTATAAATATGTCGATGGTTGATCGTGGGAATTTTTCAAGGAAAACTGATGGGTTAAGTGCTTCTGCAGTTAATTTGGATATTTCCACGGATCTTCTGTCTGGTCCTGGTCTTTTTCTATCTTCTACTGAAAATGGGGCCATATTATAGCGACAGCGCAGTATTGCCATGTTAGGTTTTAACAGTCTACGTACGTGTAATTCCCTTGGACCGTAAACAGCTGCCAGCACTTTGTTATCTCCAATCTCCAGGTATGCTGATCCATCTGCTCGTTCCAGGACTCCTGCCTCTATCTTTAGGGGCCTCATCTCATCGAAAGCTCTTCCATCCGGCCTTTTTTTAGTTCCGGATGTGATTAAACTTCCTTTATTATTTCCTATTGATTTGCTGGTTAAAATAATAATCACCCCTTTATTGAATCAGTTTTTCTTCAAAATCGTCCTCTTCTTTGGTTGTTTTCTCATCTTTGTTGTTCCCGAGAAGTTCCAACAACATGTCTCTTATCCTATCTGTAAGACCAGAGGTATGTGCTTCTTCTTCAATGGTTTTCACAACCTTCTGGACCACTCTTTCCATTTCTGGTTGTCCTTTGACCCAGACTATTCCATTTTGACCGACCACTACTTCACATCTGGTCTGGTCTTTGATCATGTTGATCATGGATCCTTTCTTACCTATGAGCCGGGGTACCTTGGTTGGGGTTATATATATCAGGATTCCTCCTCGGAATTTGCCCAGCCCTCTGCCTTTAAGGCCAAGTTTAACCTTTTTAACTTCATCAACATCTACAACTCGCAGAAATAGTACATCTCCTACATCGAATGCCCTGTTTAATTCTCTTTTGTCCTTACCAAAGACTTCTGCTGCAGGTAATATTCCCGAATATGGCGAGTTAATGTCTAAGTTCCACATGGAAAATCTAATGTCACTGATTTTACCTATTACTACATCTCCTCTTTTAGGGATGTATTTACTCTGTAAGGGTATAACACTAATCTTTTTGTCCCTAACAGCAACCAGGCCGACCAGGGAAGAACATATCTTGTCTACATCCTTGAAAGTTCCTCTACCTGAATGATAGTCCCCTTCTGCCAGTATTTCACCTGGAACTACTATCTGTTTATCTTCTACAAGTAACACGTTTTGCCTCCTATTTTACGGGCTTATAAAAAGAAGTTTTATTTTAAGAGTTTGGTTTCCACCTGTCCATGGGTGATCTCGGAGAGTTTTTGATAGAAATTATCCTGCATACCACCAGGGATTTCTACAACTGCAACCCATGAGCCATCCGGTTGCCATTCTTCTTTTTTTGTTTTTCCAAATTCTGGTATGATTCCATAGACTTTTCCCGTGTCCTCTCCAGGTATGTGAATAGCCACTTGTACCTTTTCAAGTTTTATGGGTATTAATCGACGGATGGCCTTTAATGTAATATTAACCTGTTCATCCACACTTTTAAAGGGATCCACCCTGATTTTAGCCTCTTCCATAGCTATTTCAATCCTTCTTGCAGGGTGGGGTAGTTTTGTCTGAGGATTTATTGCTTCTCGCGCTATTTTAGCAACGATCATCTTCCTTTTATCCTCCTGCATATCTCTCCGCTGTTGGGCGGTGAGTTGGACATGGCCTTTACGTATGATGATGGCAGCGGCCTCTAGGGGGTCTGCAGAATCAAAAGCCTTGTTCATGGCCTCTTCCGACGCCTTGTCCCCCTTTTTAGCATCCTTAAAAACCTCTTCAACAGCCAGTATATCTTCAATTTTGATATCTTCGCCCCTTTTAAAGTCAGATGCTAGATCAGGATCTACCAAAATCTCAAATCGCTCCCCGTAATATTCTAAACGGGCAATAACGGCATCTTCAAGGGTAATCATGATTTATTCCTCTTCTTCCTCACCTTCCTTGGATTTGCGGATGAGGAGTTCTTCTACATGATCTTCTATTTCATTTTCAGTGAGTTTTCGGTATCTGTGATTCTTTTCTTCTATAACAGCTATTTCCACACTTTCTTTGGTGGTTTTACCCTCGGTAGCCTCGTAGATTGCATTCAATGCCAGATCCATGGCTTCAGGGAATTTCATATCTTCACTGTAGCTTTTTTCGAAGACTTCCATGGCCAGGGCTCTTCCAGCTCCAATGGCAGTGGCTTTGTATTCAATTAAAGCACCACTGGGGTCAGTTTCGAAAAGTCGGCATCCATTATCATTTACCCCTCCAATTATCAGGGCAGATCCGAATGGCCTGACTCCACCATGCTGGGTGTACATCTGTTTCATGTCACATATCTTTTTGGCCAGCATTTCCACTGGTATGGGTTCGTTGAATGTGATCTTATTGACCTGAGATTCCATTCTGGCCTGTTCAATGAGTTTCCTGGCATCAGCCACCAGTCCAGAAGTTGCGGCTCCAATGTGTTCATCAATTTGGAATATCTTTTCAATGGAGGTGGGTTCCACCAGTTTGCTGCTGGGTCTTTTATCAACTACCAGCACAATCCCCTCGGATGATTTTACCCCTAATGAAGTTGTGCCTCTTTTTACAGCTTCTCTTGCATACTCAACTTGAAAAAGTCTTCCGTCAGGGCTGAAAATAGATATACCTTTATCATATCCTGCTGCTGGGAACGGTTGCATATCTTATACCTCTTTTAAATTTTTTTGATAAAACAATGAATTTAATGATAGAATATTTGATTTAATAACTTATCAAATCATTTATACATTTTAATCATCTGCTGCATTCAATTTAATAAACTTTGTTATTGCTGCTTTGATGGTTCCTGAAATTCCCAGGGTTTGGAAAACTACTCTTTTTCCTCTAAATCGGGTTACAGTTGGCATTATAGCCCTAGCAGCATTTATTTCCTCACGGTTACATCTGATAATTCCTTTTACCATATTTTTTCCAGGTGACGGATAATTCCATACTTTAACCACCCATATACCGAGTTTACTTGCCCCATAAGCTCCGTAAAGATCTTTAGATTCTTCTGAAACCAGAGATATTATGTCATCCCTCTCCAGGGGAATTTCCGATATTGCCTGAAATGCCAGATATCTGGTTTTATCCCGAAGATGAGTAGGCAAAATTTTAAGCTTCATAATCCCTCTGACTCCTTTGTTTTAGCAAACGAACACCTGGAATTATGATCTGGTCCCTTATTTCGTTTCTTGCCAGTATATTCTGAGGAACTGTTGATAAGGCATGTAATGCCTCATCATTGGTCATTCCAAAACAGGATGCCAAAGCAATCACATCCTGTGGATGGCGTAGATCATAAACAGAACTAGCATCACTGGTGATAATGACTGGAACATTATATTTACGATGCAATTTCATAATTTGCCTAAACTGACTTAAAACCCGGTACCGCTGAGTAGGACGGGTTAGGAGGAAATATTTAAGATTTATTTCCACAGAAACATTGTTTTCAGCGGCTTTGACTGCTAATACATGGTTAAGGCCACTGTCATATCTGCTGCGGTAAGGATGGCTTAAAATGTCAACTCGAGGGTCTTCAGTGGCAGCTCTATTTATCTTAAGATCCCCACCATGGACCAGGATCACGTCGACTTTTTTTCGGAACTTTCGAACCTGTTTTTTTAGGTCTTTAGAGTTTTTAGCATCTATTTCCACGGCAAACTTGATATTAAGCTTATCATCACCAGGGGATGTGTTTATGGTTCTTTTGATGTTTTTAAGAATTTTGGATTTATCCTCATAATCCTGAGGACTTAATACAAGAGCCATTCCAGAATATCCCATTTTTAAGGCATTGATTGCCAATTCAGGGTTTGCGTGAATATGAAGATCAAAAAACATGTGCCTCACCTACCCTTATTCCTCAAATATTTTTTGAGCTACCTCAAGGGCTATTTCCTTCCTAGCAGGGTAGGCAGCAATTTTAAGTTTAAGATGCAAAGCATCACCGTGCTCTACCATCTTTAAATCCCCCAGATAGGCACATTGTTTATCAAATCTAAGAAAAAGGTTTCCCTTATCATCCATACGGTTATGAAGTTCTTTTAAAATCTTTTTTTTGACTGAAGGTTTTAATGAACGTAGTTTTTCCAGGAAATCATTAATTTCTCTTTTCTTGGTGATCTTTCCATGGAGAATAATAACCGGATTATTATGGTAACCTTCTGTGACTTCTTTTTCAGGTAGGGCTGTGGGGAGGAGGGTACATATGGCCTCCCTAACCTTCTCTTCGCTTTCTGTTGAGTAAACAAAGGCCCGGTATGAGAGGTTATGTATCATTACCTTAGTTTCTCCGCTCCTTTACCTCTATTATAAAGTCCCCTGTTTTTCTTACCCTCACTGGTTAAACCACGGAATGCGCGACTTGTGTGCTGTTTTTCACATATCCAGTTTATTTTAGGGTCATTTTTGATTGCAGGGTGGTTGGGGTCCACCAAGATTACTTCGAAGAATTTGAATTTTCCATCTTCCCAGAGCCAGTATGAGTTTAACACTTCCAAGTTAGGGTACCTGCGGGCTACTCTTTCTTCAGCTATGCGCTGGATGGATTTTTTAGGAGTTATTTTTTTAACACCCATTCTTTTAGGCCTTCGACCGGCAGTGAATCTGGTTTTTCTTCTTCCACCACGGCGTACTCGAGTTCTGACAACTATGTATCCTTTTTTGGCTTTGTAGCCAAGGGATCGTGCTCTGTCTAGACGGGTTGGCCTGTCTATTCTATTAATTACACTTTCTCGTCTCCATTGAGGAGCTCTTTCTTGCATTAATTCTTTTACGTAAGATTCGTCTGGATTTTTCCAGGCTTCTTTGATATAATTGTACATTAAATACACCTCTTTTTGTTCAGCTTTCGCCACATCCATGGGACTAACTGTAATCCCAAAAAAAGTAGGTCAAATACACGCCACTTATTGGCGGTAACAAAATGTTGATCATATGTCCTTAAAAAGGTTGTGCTAAAAAATAAGGTTGTGCTAAAAAATAAAAAATATCCAAAAACAAAATTAAACTTGTTTCTGGATTCTACTTATGTAAAGACGTGCCCAGAGATATGCAACTATACCCCCTGCAATGTCTCCTGCAACTATACCCCACCATACACCCTGCTGGCCAAAGTTCAGGGTCATTGCCAGCATGTAGGAAAATATGGCTATGAAAAGTAGCTGTCTAAACACAGTGAGAATGAGAGAGGTGATGCCCTTTCCCACTCCCTGGAAGATGGAACTGGACATGATCCCTGGAGGTACGAAGATATAAAATACACACATCACCTGCAAGAAGGCAGCTATGGTTGGTGCCAGGTAGGCAGTTTCTGGTGAGTAGGCGAATATCTTGGCTATGTATGGTGCCAATATAAAGGTTGAAATGCTGGTTATGATGGCCACTAGCAGTCCTACCTTCATGGAGTAGTTGTGGGCAATGGATAGGTTTTCATATTTTCTTGATCCATAGGCAACGCCGGCAACAGTGACCACTGATGTTCCGATTGCTGCCATGGGTATTATGGCCATCATTACCACTCTCCATCCTGCAGAATATATTGCTACTGCATCGGTCCCTGCCACTATAACCAGTATTGCGTTTAAAATGGCGGTGACTGCTGACATTACCATGAACTCGGCACTGGCGGGTAAACCAACTTCTAATATGGATTTAGAAACTTTCATATCGGGTTTGAAATATTTCCAGGATAAAGTGGCAAAAGTGTCCTTCTTTTTGAGGAACCAATAGATTATCACCAGAGAAACAATACCCTGGGAAATTAAGGTAGCCCATGCTGCTCCAGCAATACCCCATCCTGCAAGGTAGATGAGTATAGGGTCAAGAATTATGTTGATAACTGCTGCTATTATCATAGCATGCATGGTTCTTTTGGTATCTCCTTCTGAACGCAGGATTCCGTAAGCAGCACCGTTAAACAACATCAATATAGTACTGGCAAATATGACAGTACCATAAGTCATAGCCAGGTCAATGGTGTTCCCTGCTCCCATAACTGAAAGAATAGGATATAAAAATAGTTCCAGCAATACGGTTAGAACCGCTGAAATAATGATGGTGATAACCAGAGTATGCATGGCCGTGTTGTTTACACCTTCCTTGTTATGGGCTCCTATGCAACGGGAGATGGCGGAGGTTGCACCGGCCCCTATGCCATTGGAAAGACCTACCAGTATCATGAAAAGTGGTGTTACGAATCCCACGGCTGCCAGGGCATCTCCACCCAGACCAGAAACCCAGATAGCGTCCACCAGGTTATAAGCTGAAGTCAATGACATGGCCACAATGAGGGGGCCTGAAAGTTTTAGGATTGCATGTTTAGGGTCACCTGTAATCAGGTCAACACCCTCAGTGATCCCTTTCATGGTTTCCGGGATTTTTTCTTCATTTTTCCCTTCAGAAGATTCACCCCCCACAGGTGATGAAGGATTTTTCCCTTCAGGAGATATATCCCCTGTAAATGATGATGAGTTATCATTTGATGATGATTTGTCCTTTGAAGACGATTTTTTATCCTTATTCAAAATTTCACTCTCTTAAATTACTTTTTACTTATATCCAGACTGTTTTTTGCCAGTGCTTCCACACCCTCTACTAAAAGAGAGTGTTCTTCCGGTGAAAAATTCTTAAATATGGTATCCTCCCATTTTTTTTCAGCATTGAGGATCTCTGGTATGATTTTTTCCCCTTTTTCAGTCAGGGATAGTCTGTATCTCCTTCTATTAACCGGATCCTGGACCCTCTGCACCAGTTTTTTGTCTTCCAGTTTCTGGATGCTACGAGCAATAGTTCCTTTATCAATATGGAACATCTTTGCCAGATCATCCTGGGTGAGCTGCTCCTTTTTGGAGAGTGCTACAAGACAGGGAACCTGCCCCTCAGTCAGGTTCAAATGTTTTAACTCTCGGTTCATAAATACAAAATGATTTCTGAGAATTATTGATATCAGTCCCTTAAATGGAATTTTTAACGACATATTCACTGAAAACCTGTTTTAATTTTTTTATAAACGATTCCCTCAACAAATTGAGGAATATGATGAGCAAAAATTAAAATAAAAAATTTTGGCTTCAATTATACTATTGAGTTCCCAACATATAAATATGTTGTTTATGCAACAATTGTCACGACAACCACAACTGATACTGGTGGTGTGATAATTATAACTAAAAGTTAAACACAGATAAATCAATTTAACAATTATTATTCATGAAAAGTTTTTTTATCATTATTATGAATTTATGTTATAAATTCTACCCAAAAAAGCATGTTAACACATTAGCGTTTGATTTTGATCTTAGTTTCAGTTTTTATACATTAACCCCTGTCATATGCAAGTTTTTCTTCAAAACTAATCTCAAATTTTGTTCCTTCAGTAGTATCAAGTGTAACTGTAGCGCCAATTTGGTCTGATAAACTGTAAATTAACATCAATCCCAGGGAATCTGACTTTTTAGGGTCGAATCCTTCGGGAAGTCCAACTCCATTATCACTGACGGTTAATTTTAATTTATTTTCGCCATTTTCAGCATAGGAATGGAAATCTATTTCTATTTTGCCACTCTTATCATTAGGGAAGGCATATTTTAAACAGTTTGAGATTAGTTCCGTTAAAATCAGCCCCAGTGGAATAGCAGTGTTTACGTCCAGCATGACTTCATCTACATTAATATTCATTTCAACCTGTTTCGAATCGGCGGCATAGCTATAAAAAAGGTTTTTAGCCAGGGTGTTTATGTATTCACTGAATTCTATCCGTTTTAGATCACCGGATTGGTAGAGACTTTCATGGATCATTGCCATGGATTTGGCACGGTTTTGACTATCTTTAAATATATCCCGTGCATCTGTATCCTTTATATACCTTGATTGCAGATTAAGAAGGCTCTGAATAACCATTAAATTATTTTTAACCCTGTGATGAATCTCTTTCATCATGAGATCCTTTTCTTTCAGGGAATTTTTCAGTTCTTCCTCCATTTTTTTCCGTTCACTGATATCCCGTGCAACAATCTGAACAGCACGGCGGCCATTGTAGACTATTGGGGCATCACCCACTTCTATATCCTTGACCTGATCATCCTTGGCTATGATTTTTTCTTCGGTGAAATCTAAAAACTTTTCTTCATTATAAACTTCATTTAAACGTTTTTTAGCTATTTCTAGTGAATCTGGATGGTGAAAAGTGAAATAGTTTTTACCTAAAAGATCTTGAGGGTTTTCAAATCCGAATACCGTAGCTGAAGCCTTATTAGCAAAAACAATTTCCTCTCCTATCACCACTAAAATTGCATCTGGTGAAAGTTCAGATAAATTTTTATAACGTTCTTCACTGTCATTGTAATCCTTTTCTACTCTTTTAAGTTTGTTTATATCCGGTATTACAATTAAATGTCCTTTAAAAGAATTATTATCATAGAGAAGTGTGCTTTGTATTCTGATCCAAATGTTAAATGGATCTCCTGCAAACACTACAGATTCTTCGTCCTGGTTCTGATAAAATTCCTTTAATTCAGGTAAATTTTCCAATAGTTCCAAAACGTGCCGACCCACATCATCACTGCTAATTCCAATCATTCCAGCAGCGGGGTTGGCATCTATTAACTTATCTTCATTATCAAAAACCATAAATCCATTTTTGATGGTATTAAACAGTGTTTCATAAGCAATGGGCCTTATTCCTAATAAAGAAAATTTAAATATTGATATTGCTATGAGTAATCCTGAAATAGTAAGACCAAATGGAGTTATGTCCAGTCCAGGTATCTGTAAAATATCGGTATTGTACAATATGCTGAAAAAGATGGGGATAACCCCGCTTAACATTAAAATCAGGATTTGGTTGTGGTATATCCGTGGTGACTTCATTAGTAATCGTAATAAAATCACCAATCCCAGGACAATCATAATATAACTGTAGCCAATATTTACCCAATATCCCAGTCCATGGGCATAGATCAAAAGGGCACCAGTCATATCAGATACTGGGGTGATGCTGGGCCAGATGATCCCATGGAGATCATTGGTGAATGCCAGAATTATGACAACCAGGGGCAGAACCATCAAAGTACCTATATAAGCTGGTTTGAGATATTTTTCGTATTGGCCATACTCTAAAATCAAAATGAACCATAAGGGGGCGGCAGTGGCTACTCCAATGTAACTTATTTTTATCCAGAATATTTTGGCCATCATATCTGCGCTGAAAAATTCCATGGCAGAACCTAAACACCAGAAAAATACAGAAAACATCAGTAGTGCGAAATAATAATAAAATTTGGAAGAACGCTTCCTGAGACTGTAGAAAGCCAAGTACATGACTATTATGGCACTTATTAATAAAATTATACCCAAAATTGGTTGTTTAGCACTCATCCCTAATCAGTTCCTGCTAATTTCTAAGAAATTAACTAAAGTAATGGTATAATATTTATCTGCCTAAATATTAATTTTTTTCATTTTTTTATACTCGGATAACTGACTAACTCCCTAATAGATCTGCTACTCATTATTAGGTCTTTTTAACTTCACAGGTACATAAAAATCAACTTCTGATTTGGGATCATTAATACCCCTAAATCTGTTTTTATCATAGGCCAACACCATGTAAGGGTACGATTCATCATATTTTGAATCAGGGAGCCATTCATTCCATATGTAATTCCCACCATTGAACATATCTTCTCCTTTAAAGGTGAACACCACATATTTAGTGGAGGGAAGTGTCTTACCAAACATTTCTATGGGCATCTCATCCAGATTTTTAACTTCAACTCCCACATACACGTAAAAATTCCCAGTATCTTTGTAATCGTCTGGTTGGATGTGAACTTCATATGCCACATCCCCTAATGCTTCTTTATGCAGCATTTCGTCATGAAAATAGCATAACCTCTGAAACCGACTCCATGTCACTCCAATCTCGTTTTCTGTACTCCATTCTTCATTTGAATGAAATGGATCCCCATAATAAACACAACCCACTAATTTTAAAGTTTTTACACCAGTAACTCGAATTTCCTTGGGTTGAGGAAGGTTTGGATCGGAGTTCATATTGTATCCTCACTATTGATGAATTGTCATTAATTCCTAAATTGAGTCCAAATGAAACAATATCTAATCATTTATTATATATTATTATCACCTCCTGCATTAATCATTAAGGTATTTTTCATGATTGGTTAGTTAATTATCACCCATCTTTGTGTTTAGTATTCAGATCTCCATTGTGGCCACAGGAAAGAAAGCCATTTTGGAATCTTCGGTTCTTTTACTCTATCAAAAAAAGGAATATATGGCTTTAAATCTATAACTGCTGTGCCATCAAAGGCATCTATGCTTGATATTTCCAATATCCCTTTTTTTCCATCAACTTTAATTATTTGACAAGTAGTTAATGCAATTGGGTTGGGTCTGTATTCAGAACGGGTGGCAAAAATACCTGCTTGTTTGTTGGTAGCGTAGGGAAGTGTGGTGCGTAGCGCAGTTCTATATTTATCACTGGCAAACTTATCAGCCCACCAAAATACCATGACATGACTGAATTCAGCAAGTTTCTCTAATGCAGGTAGGTAAGAGTCTGAAATTTCCAGATATGTTTTGGATTTTTCCAGTTTAACCTCTCCAATTTTGTATATCTTATATGACTCTGGATTCTGTTTTATGTTGAAAAATTCGATACTCGAATCTGAATCATCCATAGTTGATTCAGGAATAATGGGAAACTGGATCTCAGTTAAAAGCTCACTTTCAGGGACTTTCCCCGGACTGTTCAAGTAGATCTCTCTGGGAACTCCAATTATTTCATATCCTTCTTTGAATATATGTTTCATCATCATTCCATAGACTGATCCCACCTCTTGATAGGGCCCCTGGTGGAGAGTAGATAAAACCCTGTGTTGTGGTAATATTTTCACACGAACCTTGCCTTCGTCTTTTAGTTTTCCTTGAAATGGTATTCCCACATCATATTCCATTTCTATTGGTGACACTTCCATTGGACTGGTGTAATAAACAACAAATGGGGGTCCAGTGATTTCTAACCCTTCATTCATTAAACAGTCTATTAATTCATTTATTATATCACCCATGGCTTCTACTGGCCCTACATAAGATATACTGGCCACTTGTTTTTCTTCAATGGTTTTTGATTCAATTTTCATGTTATCCTCTCATTTATCTCCCGAAATAAATGTTGGAAATAATAATATATAAATTTATTTTTTTTCGGAATAATATTCCATTAATTAATGAATATGTTTTTGAGTATAGTGTGTTGATTCCCAAAATGTAGACATGATCCATAAATGAAAATAGGGACATTGTAATTTTGAAAAATGGTAATAGGAGGTAAACGCTTGGTTTAACGGAAAAATATTTATCAGACTAAAAAATAAAACAATTGTATGGATAAAAAAAATGATTTAAACCCTTCACAAGAGTTTCTCTTAAAATCCTTTGATGAAATTCTTCTTATTTTAAAAGCCATGGGAAACTCCAGCCGGTTGAAAATACTGATTTTGCTGGTAAATAGACCCCTAAACTTTCAAACACTACTTGATGAAATGAACCTAAAAAAATCCGCCCTGGCCAATCATCTAACTCAGCTAAAGAATTTAGGTCTTGTTGAAAAAATACAACACGGAACCTATGGTATTACAGAAGATGGCAAAAGATACATTTTTTTTATTGAAAAGAGTTTTAAAGATAGTAAAAAAGTAAAAATTAAAAGAAAAGAAATTCGGCAGCGAAAAAATCTTGCAAAATCCTTTTTAGAGCGAAAATAAGAAAATAACTATTAATTACTTGTTGATTTCTTTGGACCCACTCGTGGGTAAATATTAGGTATCTCCAAACTAAACTCAAAAGATCATTCATTCCCTTAGAAAAAAAATTTGGTTAAAGTTTATTATCTAGAGCCAGATCTATCATCTATCCGAAAAAATAAAAAAAAATGAATTATTCAGTAAGATCATAGAGTATTTTCATGGCTTTGGTGAATGGTGGGTTACCAGAAGTTAATAAAACCACTCTGAGGACATCAACAATCTCATCTCGAGTGATGTCAAATTCTTGCATGGCACTCATCATCTGCTTTTTCATTGCCCTATCATCTGAGGCTGCAGCAGTTATCCCCAGTGCAATCAGCTTTTGTGTACGATAATCTAAGACTTTACCTGTGAAAGCTGCTTTGTTCAACTCAACGACTGCTTTAAAGATATCTGGATAGTCTTTTCGAACATGGGCCATGCCTTTACCATAAAAAACATCTTCTTTCATCCTTTCTCCTCCAAATATATCTTTATTATTTCATAATAGTATGTCATTTTATTCATATATAATTTTTTTAAAATGAACTCATCTTAAGAAAATAAAGGAGAAAATTAAAGGAAATCATTTAACCTCTTCTCATAATTTATTTAGATTATTACAAACATAATAGTAGCATGTCTTTTTTATCTTTCATAGTCAAGAATCCTTTCAGAAACAGAACTCGAAGTATTTTAGCCATTGTTGGAATAGCCATAGGAATTGCCACCATAGTAGCCCTAGGTATTGTAACTGATGGTCTTAAAGAATCCACTGAAAGCACTTTAAAGGCAGGACAGGCTGATTTCACTATTACCAAGGCAAATTCAGGTGGTTTTTTTTCTAGCACCTTGAATCAATCATATGTAGGTGAAGTACAGAATATAACTGGAGTGAAAGAGGCAGTGGGAGTTCTAGTAAATACATATAGCCTTAATGGTGATGCTTTTATTTTAATGGGCATATCCCCCGATAAACTGGAATTGGCGAACATTAACCTCCAGGAAGGAAACGCTTTTACGAGTAACGGCTCAAATGAGCTCATTCTCGGTAAAAGGGCTTCTCAAAGTTTAAATAAACATGTTGGGGACACTGTTACCCTTTTTGGTAGTGATTTTAAGATAACCGGAATCTATGAGACCGGTAACATGTGGGAAGACGGTGGGGCATTCCTGAATCTGGAAAAACTTCAAAACCTCACTGATAATCAGGGCAAAGTCACCATGATATTTGTAAAGATTGACAATGATGCCCAGCTCCAGGATGTGACTGACAGCATCGAAGATACTTATCCTAACAAATTAACCACCATTAAAAGTGTTGATGATTTCAACAGAGTTAATAAAGGTTTAAGTAGTATTGACACGGCATCATGGGCCATATCTCTACTGGCCATTTTAATAGGAGGTATTGGTGTGATAAATACCATGGTTATGTCAGTTTATGAGAGAACCAGAGAAATAGGGGTGTTGAAAGCTGTGGGATGGAAAAATAAAAGAATACTCACCATGATTATGGGAGAATCCCTAGTTTTAACCATTTTCGCAGCCCTCATTGGCATCATCATGGGGGTGGTGGCTGTGAATCTAATATTACTCTCCCCATCAGTGGGAGGATTTATAAAACCAGTTTATTCTCCCCTAACGTTCATTAAGGGCTTTGGTGTGGCGATTTTAGTGGGGCTTATTGGTGGTTTATACCCTGCTTATCGGGCTTCTCGCCTGTCCCCAACCGAGGCACTGCGCTATGAATAGATGAAAACCTGGGAAGAATAAAGATCTCAAAAAAAAGTTTGGATAAATGAAATATTTCTTTAATTGTTACAGTCATACATTTTAATTGTTGCGTGTTTAAACAATTATAATGGTCCTTTGTCAGGATGGCCTTCCCTCATACCCATACCTGCCTCTTTTTCTAGAGATCCTGGTTTGAAAAACATTTTAACCAGATTCTGTGCGTGTTCACGGGCACGGTGATCTGCCAGGAATTTAAGGTCCTTTTCATCTACACCTTCATCTTCATGGACAAACACTTCCAGTATGTGCGTGTTGGTCATGAGCTGGGCCTGTATTAATCCGGTAGATGCCTCATGAGCACATATTTTATCGATCTTCTCAGGACCGGGCATGCCCAGGGCCATTACCACTTCACAGCCTTCTTCTTCAATGAGCTTTTTTGCTGCCACAGGAAGGTCTTTAACGCCGGGAACTGTCCTTCTGATTATTCTATTGTTGCCCACATGCTGTTTTATCTCGTTTATGGCTGCAGATGCCATGTCGTAACGGGCAAAGGTTGTATCGCAGATTCCAATTATCATGGTATCACACTATTAGATGTAATTAGATAAGAGTTAGTATCATTTATGATTTACTCATTCCATTATAAAAATAAAGAAATGTGTTTCCATAAAAAAAGTTCCTTTAATAATGTTACTTTTAAAAAAAGGTTTTATAAAAAAAATAATTGTGAATTGTAGAAGTTCTACAATCCAAAGGATTTCTTTAAAAGTTCAACATTAACGTATCCTGCACGGAAGAGTTCCCCGGTGGTTAAATCGTTTATTACCACTTCTGCAGGGGCAAACATGCCTTTGTCTATTTTGAAGAAGTCGAAGTTGGCTTCTTTGAACACATCATAAAAAGGCTTTCCATATCCATCTGCAGCAGATGATGGTAAATTCTCTGCCAGTGCTTTCAAGTCATCCTTAGTTTCTGATTCAATGAAGTAGTAGGTTCGACCACCGAATAAAACTGCATCGTTGGTTTTTCCCATTGCTTTCAGGCTGTCTGGATCCACTGGAGCTATAGGTGCTATGCCTGCTGCATGTTTAACCTTATTAACATCGAAGTGCAGGGCTTCCAGCATTTTGTAAGTTCCGTTTTCCACAACTCTTCCAGCTATCTGAATGGAACCAACCAAGGATGATGTGGGTGCAACCAGAGTGTAAACATTCTCAGGGGTGACTTTACACTCCTTAGCAATGTAATCAGTTACAGCCTCATCAGGGAGCTGGTCAGCTTCCAAGGTTAGGATGGCTAGATCAGCCTCATCCATGTAACCTATTTCTTCGTAGGTTTCTTCGGGTTTCAGTGCTAGTGCTCTTGCAGGACCTGAGCCCAGGGCGAAGAAGTCTCCCACACTCACTGACCATCCTGCTTTCTGGGATCCTAACGTTGATATTGCAGGTTGATGAGTTTTTATCTTCACTGAGGGAAGGGCAACACTGTCTGCTAATTCTCCAGGTATGGAAATTCCCACTTCAGCCAGTCCACCCAAACAAACTTTGGTGTATAATTCTCCAGCTTTGAAACTTCCAGTTACATTAACTCCAGCATCTATAACTGTGGAACCATTTTCAAGTTTGTGAACTGCAATATTAAGGTCGTCTGCATTCTCAATCATTAAGTCTACTGTCTTTTTTGCTTCCAAATTGACACTTACCATCCTAATCATCTCCATGAAAGTGAGATATAATGGATTATTATCCCTAATGTTATCCATTAAATTGTTTTAATCTACCGGGATTTTTAAGTTTTTTTATTTTCTTTTGTTATAGAAAAGATTTTCAATGGGATTTATACCCAGGGCTTCCTCAAAGTTCACCTGATATATGTGGGCGCTGATGGAGTGTATAGTTAAGGTGCCCACTTCAACTCCTACTTCCTTGGCAACGTACTGGGAAAGGTGGGTGAGACCAACTGCATTGGGGAACCATGCCCCATAAATGTCATGGGATCTCCAGAGGCCGGTGGTGTGTAACTGGCCATCTCTGATCTTGAAATCCACCAGTATCATGCAAGGGACTTCATCCTCTTTAGTGTCGGTGGGAGGATCCCATGTTACAGATATGGCTCTTCTGGATTCGCTACAATTTTTAAGACGTCTGATTGCTTCACCTATCTGATCTATGCCCTGGAAATGTTTTCGTAGCCGGTTACCGTAGGTGTAGATGAAACCCTTTTTATCATCACTTAAG
The DNA here is from genome assembly GCF_017873625.1 of Methanobacterium petrolearium. Lineage (NCBI taxonomy): Archaea > Methanobacteriati > Methanobacteriota > Methanobacteria > Methanobacteriales > Methanobacteriaceae > Methanobacterium > Methanobacterium petrolearium. The sequence continues at coordinate 106,201 of NZ_JAGGKL010000006.1, forward strand.
AATTGTTTGGCATAAATTTCAAGTTTCTCACCACTCCAGAAGTAACCAGGCGGAATATCCAGTTTGAGGGGATTATCCATCGAAACAATTGTATTGCGAAGCTCAAGGGTTAATGAGCCCCTTTCATCCTTTATTTCAGAACCTTCCTTCATAACTTTTTTTACCAGTTCTTCCCACCCCAACTTAATGGTGGGTTTTTTGATCAGGATAGCCATTTTAGTGCCTCCGTCATATTCTTTAGTTTTTGATAAGCCACTTTTTCAGGTAGCATGCGCATTCCACAGTCCGGGTCAATCATCATGTTTTCTACTCCAACAATTTTTGCTCCTTTTTTGATGAGTTCGTGAATTTCCTTCGGACTTTCCACCTTCTCAGTTTTGGTGTCCACACATCCAAAACCAATGATCTTTTTAAGGTCTGTGTTTTCTAAGACTTCAAAATTCCTCTTTATCCCTGCAAATTCACAGTCCACCATATCTACAGGAAATTTCATTAGTTTTCCAAAAATTTGGGTCACATCCCCACATACATGCATGGACACCGGAACTTTTAAACCATCACATGCGATTTTTATGGCTTTAAGGGCTGTTGGGATGTCTGCCATTCCTGTAGAAAGAAAAGGTTCGTCGAACTGAATTATGGCTGCTCCTACTCCTTCCAAGTATTTGGCTTCCTTGTTAAGAGCGTATGCCATGTCAACGATGGCTTTATCCCTGTCATCCATGGTATAAAATCCTTCAAGACGTGATGATAAAACGAGGGTTGTTGGGCCGGTGATGATTCCTTTAACTCCCTTAACATCTGCAGTGATTTTTCCATTGGCAATGACACCGGCACCTGCTTTGAAATTATCCGAAAGTGCGTGTGCAGTTTTAAGGGCGATTTTCAGATCTTCGGCTCCAATAGAATAGTTAAGGGGTAGTATTTTTCCCTTAATTTTGGAGGTGCCCTCTTCCCATTCCATTCCAGTTATATCCCGGGAGAATATCTCAATCATATCTCCACGTACCTGGCCTGTGGATATTATATCAATACCTGCAACTATCTGTTCCTGAACTGCAAACTCTACTGCCTGTTTGTAAGGGTCAAAACTGCCTAAAAGAGCAGAAATTTTAGAACCCAGTGATGCTGGCTCTTGGGGTGGGGAAGGATAGCTTCCAACTACCGTGGTTAACATGAGGTACCTCTTATTAAGGGATTAAAGGCCTTTATTATGTCCTTTAATTTCATTACGATTACTAACTGAATATGGTTCTCTGGATATATAAAATCAACACTGCCACAATAAAAACTCTTTCTTACTGTCTATTTTATACTATTTCAAAGACATAAATTTAATTCACAGATATTAAGTAACGTAAGTAAAAAAATAGGAAAAATGGAGGGAAACACTATGGAATTTGCAGATTGTGTTAAATTCGCCAATGAAAATCCAGTGGCCTGGTTGGCAACTGTTGATGGGGATCAACCCCGTGTAAGGGGTATGGGATTGTGGTATGCAGATGAAACCGGTTTTTACTTCCAGGCAGCAACCATGAAGGATCTGGTCCGGCAACTTCAGGAGAATGGTAAAGTGGAGTTTGCATTCTACCGGCCTGATGAGATGGTGGGAACCATGTTAAGGGTTTCTGGTGAGGTTGAATTTATCAATGATCTGGAAGTTAAAAAACGGGTTTTAACTGACCGACCATTCCTAAAAGAGTTCGGGTTAACTGCTGAAGGTCCAGAACTGGTGGTGTTCAGAATATCAGAGGGTGAAGCTCACTTCTGGGATTGGGAAAGTAATGTAAAGCCTAAAGAAATAATAAAATTTTAATTGATCAATTATTCATTTTTTAAAAAGCCAAAAAAGATTGTATGTGGATGTGAGGGTTGTCTATATAAAAACACGTTAAAAATTAATCTATACCAACAGCCCTTATTTTCTCTATTTCATCTTTAGGAACAGGTATCTCAACGGTTGCTGTTCCGTAACAGGGTTTGGTGTATGGTAACATTATAGTGCCTTTTTCATCGTTTATTCCGATTGGTACTGGGGGTATTCCAATTATTCGGGCTCCCACTATTTTTTCTCCAGGTTTAACATGAACCACTTCCACGGCGTTCTCTTCTATGAAACGAGCACAGTCCTTGAACCCTGAACGGGTCATGTGTATCTGGTAGTCTTCAGACATACGAAGATAAGTTTCAAGACAAAACATCTAAGAACCCTCCCCTTCACTGTCGCTATTAGCATCTTCTGGTAGGGTTTTATTGTCGAATTTCTTCAGTGCCCTGTCCAGGCGAACTCTTAATGGTGTGGGGTTGTGGTACGCCCGGGCAGATGCTATTTCAGCTTCGGTATTTTCTCTGACTGTGTTTACAAAGTAGTCCAATTTCTCCTGATCGCGGGCGAAAACCAGGGCCAAGCTTTTAGTATTGAGGATGTGATAAAATGTTACAAAATAACTAACTGCGGCATCTTTGGGAACGAATCCTAAAAGAAGATCATAATCTCCCTCTTTTAGGCCATCAAGACAGGTTTCTATGTCTATCTTGTTTTTTAGATAATGTTTTTCAGGGTCTGATACTTCCAGTAGTTTTTTGGCTGATGGTGTGCTGGCCAATGTAACCTCATATCCCATTCGAGTTAATTTATTGGTGGCATAAATTGCCAGAGGAGTTTGAGATGGTGATTCAGGGCATGCCAATAATATTATAGCTTTTTTCATGAAATATTCCCTCTAATATTTTTACATTTAACACTCTTAATGATTTAAATCCCTTAACCTATTTACAGCCATTCATTTTTTGATCAACACTACATGACCGACTACCAGTGCACTCAATATGATAAAGGTTAAAAGAGCTGTTCCATTGATGGAACGGTTCATCAGAAACAGTCCCATGGTTGCCTGAGTAATGAAAGCAGTTAAGGACCCTATTAGTAGAGCTTCCCTCCCCAAACATTTTTTATCCCCATTTTCCCTCCTTTTCCTGTATGTTCTGAGTATGTTAAACCCTAAATACATGACAAAAATACACCATATCAGTAAAAAGATTAGGAAAAGATAGCCGAAGTCAAATGCCACCCCAAATATGCCAGGTAACATGTAATCAATAACATCCTTCTTGGTTACCAGTATTCCATAAAAAAGAGGGAAGGGCAAACCAAATAACGTTATTAATGTAACTGGCAGTGAGATATATCCATCGGATCCTCCCAGACAGGCATCCTGCCAGTAACAAGAACCATATTGGTGTCCAGTAAGAGTTGCATGGTTAATTACCATTTTAAGGCTGGATAATGAGTAGGTTTCAATCCGGGTAATTCTGAGTAAGGGACTAAGTACACTCATGTCCAAAGCTCTGGAAAGTAATTCCAGGGATCCAAATCCTGCTATTGCCGCTGCAACCACGAAAATAATTCGCCTAACTGTGAAAACAGATTTCTGGCGGAAAGACTTGGAGATAATGAAAAATCCAATGAAGAGTCCCAGTAACCATAAAGCCAGGAATGACCTGTGCATTAAACCTCCAGCTATGGTTATGAATAAAATAACACCATACATGTACAGTTTAAGGCTTCGGGTGTTGATTCCAGACTTTTCCATAATTGGGATAGCTGCCATAATGGTTACAACCGCCAGAAGGGCGAGTGGTCCATAGGGATGGGTGAATTCTGAGTGGGTGAAGCCAGGTATGAATAATAACATGGCATCCATTCCAAAGAGTAAGGCGAATCCTGCCGCAACGATCATGGCCACCATGAGAACTAGGTTTAAAGACATTGGGGCCAGGTTCAATAAAAAGAATATTCCTATTTGAATTATAACTGCTATTTCAATAATGTACTGTAAATGATTCTGAGCAATTAAAGCCATTTATACTGATCCTCCAATCTGGACGTTATATGGAAAATTTAAACTTATGAATATTTTGAATTCATAAAAAGCCTTTTAATATTTGTGATGTTTATATTGTATAGTTTATTCAAATTATAATACGAATTAATTGGATTTATTGAATTTATAGTAAGAGTATTCTAAATGTTTTATATATTTGTTAGATAAGTACCTCTTTAAAAGCTTTGTGAAGTAGAGAAATGTTTTGATAAGAAAGATTAATATATGGAGCATTAAGTTTAAATAGACCAAAAGATAAGTGCTATAAAGGGCTGGTAGCTCAGGTTGGTAGAGCGTCGCCTTGGCATGGCGGAGGCCCCGGGTTCAAATCCCGGCCAGTCCACTACCAAATTATTATTTTTCCATAAATTTCAATACAGTAACATGAAATTAATGTATATATGAAATTCATATATGAAATTCTTTTGTCACAGAGGGTGATTACACCTATAAACCATCTTTATTAACTACCGGCTGTTAGCTGCATCATAGATGTTTTCGATGATGATGTTAAACAAATCATCAGTAGAAAGTTTTTGAACCCTGTAATCATCCTTGAGAAGCTCTTTAGCTATCTTAACTATTTCTTCAGGATTTGTTGATCGTTTCATAAGTCCCTTTTCTATGTAATAGGCATCCACTGATAGTAGAGTTCCAGGATAGCAGGATATTACTGGAGTTCCCAGGAGAGCGGCTTCCCTGTTCATGGTTCCACCAGCACCTATCACCAGGTCACAGGCCTTCATTAAACTGAAAGTATCCACAGGAGGATTTATCAGAGTTATATTATCATCGCTCTCAAATATCTGCTGCTGTTCCCTGAATCTGGGTATTACAAGGATATTGGCCTGATCCTCCAGGGCTTCCACAATGGGAGAAAGTACAGTTTTATGACAGTCAGCATCCAGATAAGAAGCAAGGGACGGTTCAGGCCTCATCAGTATGGTTTTTTCTTTTTCAAGGTCTAATTTAAGGTCCTGGAATATGTGAGGATTATATTGAAAATCAACAAGATGAGTAATCTCAGATGTGCCATTGTAAGGTAACAGATGGTCTGGATTAGCACCACAACGTACCAAACTTTCTGGTTTGATTACTTTAGGGAGTATGATCCTGTCACAGAGAGGTAACGTGAGTTTGTTCGCAGCTATGGCATGTTCATTATCCAGAACAAAAACACTGGGGATTTTAAGACCATAAGAAACCCTGGGAAGTTCAATAGAATGTTTAGAAACAGCTACATCCGGTTTTTCACGGCTTATAATCTGTGAAAGTTCATATGCCCTCTGTGTGCTGCGAATGAGTTTTTCCTCCAGAGTAACTCCATGCCACCCCACCAACTGATAGTTAATTTTGAACAGATCCAGGAGCCGGTGAACGTCCCCAAACCTGCGGGTGGTTACGAAAACTTCTTCACCCTGACGCTCCAGGTAACGGATTATACTCTGGAAAAACCTTGCATGCGGGGCATTAACTATGTCGATCCATATCTTCAACCCATCACCCTACCTTTTTATTCAATTCTTTTAATTCAATTCTCACTTATAGAAATTTCAATGGCTTTCATTACTTCATCAAAACCTTTATCAGTTTTCAAACTTGTTTTAATAACTTGAACATCGGGGTTTAACTGTTTAACATCATTGACCATTTTATCTGAATCTGCACCCACAGCATCAGCCAGATCGACCTTGTTGATTACCACCAGATCAGCATCCTTGAATATTAATGGGTGTTTCTCCACGGTGTCATCTCCTTCAGTGACACTGATAACTACCATACGCATGTGGCTGCCCAGTTCAAAGTCCACAGGACATATAAGGTTACCCACATTTTCTATGAATAACAGGTCAATATCTCCCAGAGGTAAATCATGAAAAGCGTGTTCCACTAGATGAGCATCTAAATGACATTCTTTACCAGTGTTCAATCCTACTACTGGTACTTCATGTTTTTCAAATCTACCTGCATCGTATTTACTAATGACATCACCGGCAATAACCCCTATATTACAGTCCATAGCATCTATTAATGCCTCGATGAGGGTTGTTTTTCCGGATCCTATGGCTCCCACAACATCAACGGAATAGACTTGATTATTATCCAGCATTTTCTGATTTTTCCGGGCTAATTTGCGGTTAGCCACCATTATATCATGTTGAACTTCCACTTCTGCAATTTTATGCATTTTCATCACTTTTTTCTATTTTAATTGTTTTAACGTTACATTCTCTTCCTTTTAAAATTTCCACATTCCTTTCATTGCATTTAGGGCATAGAACAATAGCCAAATAATGGTCAGAACCATCGGTATTGGCTAATCCTGTAAATTCACAGTTACGACATTTGATCTCAACTGGAACCTCTTCAATTATGATTTCTGCACCTTCAAGGAGGGTATCCTCAGCTAAAACACCCAATAAAAATTTAACCTGCTCCGGATTGAGCATGGTAAGCTCTCCCACTTCAATTGTGACTTCCACTATTTCCTGGGCGTCATTTTTTTCTGCAACGTCAAGTACTGTTTCCACTATGGCTTCTGCCATGGATAATTCATGCATTGAACTACCTCTCCAGCTTTTATTTAACCTATGTTATGGGAAGCTTATTAATAAAGTTAACAAATAATTAAAAGTGAAAGTTAAAAACTGGCATCATCTTCAAATGACATTAATAGCTTTGGAAGTTGAAATAAGCCATTGCATATCTTTAGTAATATTTTAATTAATCTATGGTGATTCTTGATGATAATAGGAGGATCTTCTTCCCAGAAACTGGCAGCAAATATTGCCCGAGAAATGGGTGATGTACTATGTCCCCTTGAAAGTAAAAAATTTCCGGATGGAGAACGTTATATTCGAATAAAAGGTGATGTTGAAGATGGGGTGGTAGTGGTACAGTCCACTGGTTATCCTCAAGATGAAAATCTTATGGAACTTTTCTTGATTCTGAAAACAATTCACAAAATGGGTGTCAAAAAAATAAAAACAGTGATCCCCTATTTTGGTTATGGTAGGCAGGAAAAAAGTTTCAATAGTGGAGAAGCCATTTCTGCTGAGGTGGTATGCCAGTTAATTGAACAATCAGGCGCCAGTGAAATATACAGCATAAATCTCCATGAAGCAAGCATTTGTAACCTTTTCAATGTTCCTGCACATAATTTGTCGGCTATGCCCACATTAGCCAATCATATAAGAAATAGTGTTGAAGATCCTGTAATTGTAGCTCCTGATAAGGGCGCTCTAGGCTTTGCCGATGAAATAGCCAATATTTTAGGGTGTGGATCTGATTATCTGGAGAAGGTGCGCCTATCCCCTGATAAAGTGGAAACCAAACCTAAAAATCTGGATGTTGAGGGAAAAGATGCGGTGATCATTGATGATATCATCAGCACCGGAGGTACCATCGTCAATTCCTGTGGTATTCTACAGGAGCACGGAGCCAGAAGGATCCTGGTTAGCTGTGTGCATCCAGTTTTGGTTGAGGATGCTCTTCTGAAGATATTCGCAGCCGGAGCAGATGATGTGATTGGAACTGACACTCTTAAATCAGAAGTCAGCAGTGTTTCAGTGGCTGGTTTAGTGGCTGATACTTTAAAAAAAGGATTGTAACATGATCAAGTGATATACTTAGATCTTAATTCCTCTTTAAAAAAAAATTAAATGGTGTAACAATTGACTGATTGGACCCCGGTTATTGTTGGTATAGTTACAACTGTAATCATTGGTTTGGTCAGCATAATCATACCATTTTTAGGAGTTTTAGCCCCTGTAATAGGAGGCCTGGTTGCTGCTTACATGGCTGGAGGGGACTACAAGGATGGTGCAGTTAACGGAGGCATTAGTGGGCTTTTTGGTGGTGCGATCTTAGGCACTGCTTTGCTAGGAGCATTCACTGCAGTGATTGGTGGTTTGGCATTAGGATCCATTGTTGGTCTTATACTGGGAATCATTGGAGGAATAATTGGGATATTGATTAAAGGTTAAATGGAGTTCATTCATTTAAAACAGGAATACTGAAAGGAGGGCGAATGAATGGTAAACTGGACAGCAGTAGCTATTGGTTTTGTGGTAACAATCGTTCTAGAAACAATTGGAATTGTTTTTAAATCTGTGGATGCTTCAGTAGCCATGTATATAAGTATTTTTGCACCGATAATAGGGGGTTTAATAGCAGCTTACTGGGCAGGTGGTGTGTATAAAGAAGGTGCCATTAACGGAGGCCTTGCAGGGGGAATGGGTTCCCTTATAGCAGCCATTATTTACGTTCCCGGTAATTTATCAAATGTGGCAGCCAATGCAGTGATTAGTTTCGTTAGTAGTGGAATATTGGGAGTTATAGGTGGTTTAATCGGGATTTTATCCAAAAAAAATCCCAAAGAAAAGAAAGAAGAAAAAGAAGAACATTCTCAAGATGAATCCTAACTACTCCCTTCACATCAGAAATATGTTCAGCGCACTTTTCCAAAGTAAAGACTTACTATTTTACAAATAAAGCAAAATTATATTATTAAATTCAGTCTTAAATAATATTGGAGGGTTTACCTTGAAAAAACTTTCTAATAATGACAACTTGCCCCTGAAAAGCAAAGGTAAAGACCTTTATTTGAAGTTTTTCCTACTTAATTATTTTCTTACTATTTTTTCATTCATTTTTTCATTCATCACAAATAAGTTGCATGGAGGAACAGCATGCCCCCTGGAACTACAGATAAAGAGACACTTGCCTCATTAAAGGTAAAAGCAGAATTAAGATTACTTCCCATTGTTTTACGTGCAGTTAGAGATGTAACTTCAGGTTATGGGTTGAATGAATCTGCTGTGAGGGATTTAGAGCTGGCAACTGAAGAAGCATGCCATAATGTCATTGAACACGCCTATGAGCCCGGGGAACATGGATATTATAAGGTAAAAATTCACCGTGAACCTACTTGTTTTAGGGTCACGATACGAGATCAAGGCATACCCTTTAACCTTCAGCGACTTAAAGAAGAAAAAAACTCTGATATTGGGGTTAAACTCATGAGAGCTTGTACTGATGAGATCAAAAGCAAATATTTGGGGAAAAAAGGAAAGGTGGTAGAATTGGTTAAAAATTTCCCCTTTGAATCGGTTAATGAACTGGAATCTCCTCCAAATACACTTATATCCCCTAAAGAAGATCTGGCCCCTAAATCAGAAATGGTTGATTTACGTTTAATGCGTCCAGATGAAACAGTGTCCCTGGCCAGGTTAATATATCGTGTTTATGGTTACACCTATCCCCATGAAGAGATTTATTATCCTGAAAAATTCGCATCTCTAATAAAATCTGGACTGGTTACCTCCTGTGTTGCTGTAAACGAACAGAATGAAATTGTGGGTCATCTGGGGGTTTTCCTGGAAACTCCTGATGATCACGTAGGGGAATCTGCTCTGGCCGCGGTGGACCCCTGTTACCGTGGAAGGGGACTTTTCCCAAAAATGAAGAAGATGATGATGAAAGAAGTGGCATCTAAAGGCATTTTAGGCCTTTACAGTAGAGCTGTGACAGTTCATATGGCATCTCAAAAGTCAAATGTGGAAATGGGCGCCAAAGAGACTGGTTTTGTCTTGGCACATTCCCCGCCCACTGCAATCTTTAAAAAAATGAAAACTGAGGATGTGGGGATCCGCCGTACTGTAGCCCTCTTTTACGTGCTCGTGGCACCTGACCAGGAACAAACCGTCTTTTTACCATATAAACATCAATATGTACTCAGGAAAATCTACAAACACACTGGATTAAAAAGGGTTTTGAAAATGGCAAACCCTGATAATGTTAATTTAGCTTTTCATTCTGATATTCACTCACACATTTTACCAGAAATGGCTAGTGCTTTTTTAAGAGTTAACAAATATGGAACAGATTTCATGGATGAACTAAAACTTCATGTTCAGGATCTAAAAAAGAGAAAGATCGAACTAATAGTTCTGGATCTTCCACTAAAGGATCCTAACACCGCCATACTATGTCCTGAAATCGAAAAAATGAGATTTTTCTTCAGTGGTTTGATGCCAGAATATCTGGACGGTGACGCCCTACGTCTACAATACCTTCATAGTGTGAATTTTGATCCTGGAACCGTGGATGTGTACTCTGAATTTGCTAAAGAATTATTTAATTACATAGTACAGGAATGGGAAACCCACTCAAGTTAACTTAAACAGATATTGTGTAATTGTTGTTGATAGGGAGTGTGCAAAATGGAAATAACTGGAAAAAGTGTAAATGGTGTAGAAGTAGTATTTGTGAGTGGTCGGTTGGATGCCTATAACTCGAACCTGGTTGAAGGTAAGTTCAATGAAATCATTGACTCTGGCAAAATCCAAATAGTAGCTGATCTTTCTGGGGTGGACTATATCAGTAGTTCTGGTCTAAGAGTGATGTTAGCCTCCCTTAAAAAACTAAATAAAATGGGGGGCACCTTAAAATTATCCGGTTTACAACAGTATGTTCTGGAAGTCTTTGAAATCGCTGGTTTTACTCCACTCTTCCAGATTTATGATTCACAAGAGGACGCTATCGCCAGTTTTTAAAACTAATGATATCCCAATTAACAAAACAGAATAGGATATACTCAATTAATTCTCAAAAAAAATCATGCCAAACCGAAAATAAATAATTAAAAATAATTCAGATTATCATAGACCCTCTAAGTATAACTCTTTTTACAGATCTGGTGGAGATAAGTCTGTGTTATTATAGTCATAGCCTATCTCCGGAGTCGGTTCAAATACTTCACCATAAGTTCTTGAGGGCAGGTTAACCATCAACAATAAAAAAAATTTTTATTTTAATATTCTGTGCTATTTCAATCTACGGTTCATACTCAGGAGTGAACATCCTTAGCAGTGGTTGAAAATTTATTCGTTCCCATGATACCAATCAGACTCACCATTTCCAAAGATCTTAAAAAAGAACAATAAATGGAATAAACCATTTTTTACATTTTTTTATGGGCAGGTTCCAAATTCACTCTTAAACCTTTAATTCCTTTCTTTTGAAGGGTGCTGGAAATTTCTTTAGCATTTTTTGCAGGTAGTTCTATGAAGGAGAATTTTTCAAGAACATCGATCCTGCCAATGCTAGTTGAAGAGAGTCCTGAAACTTCACGGATGGCTTTGATTATATCTTTAGCTTTAACTTTTTGTTTACGACCCACGTTTACAAAAAATCTTACCATACCTGGCTGAGCACCGGTATCACCATATTCCGAATCAGAATTTTGACGGGAGTCCTCCCTGCCGGTGTAAAGTTTTAATAAAGCAGCAGCAATATCCAGTGAGTTGTAATCTTCTTCCATTAATCTTTCAATCAGGTACACTTCTCTATCTAAATTACTGGTATTGATCTCTTTTTTTAGTCTTTCCAGGAAAAGATCTCTTTTGACCTCTTCAACTTCACTAAGGGATGGGATTTTTTGCTGTTCGATTCGAACCCTAGTGTATCTCTGAATATCCCTTAATTGGTATATTTCTTTTCCAGATACAAAGGTGAATGCCTGGCCGGTTTTACCAGCACGCCCAGTTCTTCCGATTCTGTGGACGTAGTACTCTTCGTTGTTTGGCACATCGTAGTTGAAAACTGCTTCCACATCATCCACATCTATTCCTCTGGCTGCTACATCTGTGGCTACCAGAATTTCGATCTGGCCCTTCCTGAACTTGGACATAACTCTGTCCCGTTGATTCTGACTCATATCCCCATGAAGTCCATCCGCAAAATATCCTCTAGTTTGTAAGTGATTCACAAGGCGATCAACCCTTCGTTTAGTGTTACAAAATACCAAAGATAGTTTCAGGTTGTGCATATCTATGAGTCGGGTTAAAAGGTCTAACTTCATTTTTTCCTTGACTTCGAAATATATCTGACGAATTTCAGGAACTGTCAGTTCCTGATGGGCTACTTTCAGCATTTCAGGATTGTTCTGATATTTTCGAGTTAATCCCAGGATCACCGGAGACATGGTAGCTGAAAATAACAGCATCTGTCTCTGGTCAGGAATTCGTTTGAGGATGAATTCAATGTCATCTCTAAAACCCATATCAAGCATTTCATCTGCTTCATCCAAGATAATCATCTTCACCTGGTCCATTTTAAGGGTGCGGCGGTGAATATGATCCATTACCCTTCCAGGAGTGCCAATAACAATTTGTACTCCTCTTTTCAGGGCTTTGATTTGTCTTTCAATGGGTTGACCACCATAAACTGGTAGCACAGAAGCTTTTTTATATTTAGATAGTTTTTTTATTTCTTCTGCAACTTGAATGGCAAGTTCTCGGGTTGGACATAAAATGACTGCTTGAACATCCCTACTAGACAAGTTCAACATTTCTAAAACTGGTATTCCAAAAGCTGCTGTTTTTCCAGTTCCGGTTTGTGCCTGGCCAATGACATCCCTACCATTTAATATATGTGGTAAAACTAGGGATTGTATAGGAGTTGCTTCTTCAAATCCCATGTCAGCTATGGCCTTTTTCATTTCACGAGATAATTCTAAATCTTCAAATAATAAACTTTCCATGTTATCTTCCTTATTTAATAATTCAAGTAATGATTATTAATATCATTAATTCAGTTCAAGTAAAATCAGGCAAATCCAATTATAACTCTACAAATAGCATCTTAAAAATAGCAGAGATAATTAAAAAAATCCATATTTACTTTTTTTCTTTTTATAAATTAGTAGTTCAATGCTTTTAAAGTAATAGGTTTTTTAGACTTTGTGAACTTTTCTAAAAAAATTAAGCAAACGAACATTTTAGATCTAATCACTCAATTTAATATCTGAAAAATTTTAAAAAGGGGAATATTGGGAATAAACCTTAAAAAATTAGTTGGTTGTAGGTTTATGGAGTATTCCCGTAGGTACCATGTCCGTGATTTTCTGCATCTTGTCCATGAGACCTTTTTTACCTTTTCCGAGAAGTGAATGCTCTAAAACTTCACTCAGAGTTTCTACAGGTACGATTTCAATCTTTTCACGGTAGTGTTCCTCTATCAGGACATCTTCCATGTTAGATTTAGGAATTAAGACTTTGCGTATTCCTGCTTCTGCTGCAGCTTCGATTTTGCCAGTGACTCCTCCAACAGGGAGCACATCGCCCCGAATGCTTAAAGATCCTGTAAGGGCTACTGATTGGTCAACAGGTATGTTTTCCAGTGCGGATACAACTGCAGTTGCCACAGATACACTGGCACTATCTCCTTCAACTCCTTCATAGGATTGGAGGAACTGTATGTGAATATCATAGTTGGATATATCAGTTCCAGTATGTTTCTTTATCAGGGCACTTACGTTTTGTACTGCTTCTTTAGCAATCTCTCCCAGTTTTCCAGTGGCAATGATTTTACCTTCATCTTTACTCTGTGCAGGTGCTGCTTCAGCAGCGATTGGCATTATAATGCCACTACGATCTCCGATAATGGCTAATCCATTGACTTTTCCAACTTCACCACCTTCGGACTTGAATACTCTATAACGTTTTTTCTGGACAATGTATCTATCAGCGATTTGTTGTTCTAACGTCCTTGCCAGTTTTTTAGCGCTTAGAACATGTTTTACTGTGACGGCATCTGCTTTTTCACCCTTTGCTATGTCACCGGCAGCTCTTACTAAACCCCCGAGATCCCTTAATTTGAGGGTTAATGAATCTTTTTTACCGGCTCTGCGCTGGGCTTCGTGTACTATTTCAGCAACAGCTTCACTACTGAAATGAGGTATTCTACCATCTTTTTTAACTTCTTGGGCCACGAATTGGACCAGTTTATCACGGTTTTCCGTGGTGTCTTTCATGGTGTCTTTCATGAAAACTTCGTAACCATAACCACGTATTCTGCTTCTGAGTGCAGGGTGCATTCCTTCCAGAACATGCAGGTTTCCGGAAGCAACTAGTACGAAATCACATGGGACTTCCTGGGAACGAACCATTGCTCCACTGCTGGTTTCACTCTGCCCAGTTATCTGATATTTTTTCTCCTGCATGGCAGTTAGGAGCTCTTGTTGGGTTTTCATAACCATAGATCCAATTTCGTCAACGTAGAGTACTCCTTTATTGGCTTTGTGGATCATTCCTGGTTCCACTCTTTCGTGGGCAGGGGTTCCCAGTCCACCAGACTGGTAAGGATCATGTCTAACATCACCTAAAAGGGCTCCAGCATGAGCTCCAGTGGCATCCACAAATGGGGCCATGTTTTTTCTTTCATTATTTATTAAAAGTTTAGGAACCATCACTGAACTGCGCGGTTTCATCTGCTGTATTGCCAGGAATACAATACCTGCGGCTATTATTGCTGCCAGGGGTTGGTTCATTACAAAACCAATCACCAGGATAAGGCTGATGATGGCAATCATGAACATGTTTTTGCGTTCTTCCTGTCCTTTTGCCTTGATTTTGTAGTTGGTCACTACATTTTTTCCTTCACCAGCAGGCATTACTCCGATTAAGGGATTGTGACTGTCCTCCATATTAGGATATACCAATATATCCTGTAATTCCTCAGGGGGGAGCAATTCAGCCATTGCCTTGGCTAGCATGGATTTTCCCACACCGGGTTCACCGATTAAGAGAACATTACGGCGCTGCTTTGCTGCTTTTTTAACTGTTTCCACAGCCTCTTTCTGGCCAATTATCTGATCTATAATCTTATCAGGGACATCTATGTCTCCTGAAGATTTGTAAGTACTAATTTTGAGAGTTTCATCATGAGAAAGCTCAGAATTTGGGTTATTATTTGCCATAGGCTTTATTAACCTCCCTAATTTTAGATTTATAAAAAATCAACCTGTTTTTATAATCGAATATACTCTAATGACTATAGTAAAACTTGTATATGAACATTTGCTTTGGATTTTATTCTATATTTTTTTGCTCTTTAGATCAATTCCATCAGCAGATGTCATGAAACATATAATTCATTTTAAGTATATAAAAGTGTTAAGATTATTTAAATTCACCATACTAAATTCATCCAAAATTCAAATTAATAATCTGATCTTGAAATAACTATTTAACAGATTCATTATTCAATTAAAAGTTTATTATCCAATTAAAAGAAAAAAGTGAAGAAAATGACACCTTCCAAGAGAACTAAATGTATCATGGTCCAGGGAACTGCTTCCAATGCAGGTAAAAGCGTGGTGGTAGCTGCACTGTGTCGTATTTTCTCCCAGAGAGGATATCGTGTTGCTCCCTTCAAATCTCAGAATATGTCTCTCAATTCATTCACCACCTCTGAAAACAGGGAGATAGCCATGGCTCAGGTTCTGCAGGCTGAAGCTGCTGGTGTGGAACCCCATCATAACATGAATCCTGTTCTTCTTAAACCCAAGGAAGACTTTATTTCCCAGGTTATAGTGCATGGAAAACCTGCAGGGGATATGAATTTTTATCATTATCAACATAACTTCAGGGATAAAGCTTTAAAAGCTATTAAAGACTCTTTAAATGCTTTGAAAGAGGATTATGATATTATTGTCATGGAAGGAGCAGGTTCGCCTGCTGAAATTAACATGTTAGATGTGGATCTGGCCAACATGCAGATTGCACGTCTGGCTGATGCTGATGTAATTCTAGTGGCAGACATTGACAAAGGTGGAGTTTTTGCATCAATTGCTGGAACGTTCCAACTTTTACCCCCTGAAGATCGAAAAAGGATTAAAGGCATCATCATCAATAAATTCCGAGGGAATCTGGATATTCTGATGCCAGGAATCCGTCAAATCGAAAAAATAGTAGGAGTTCCAGTTTTAGGAGTTTTACCCTATGATCATGACCTTAAACTCCCTGAAGAAGATTCAGCTTCACTATCTGAACGTAAATATAATGGTAACAGCAAAATCACAGTAGGTGTGATGCGATTACCACGCATTTCCAATTTCACAGATATTGACCCCCTTGAATATGAAGATGAAATAGGAGTAAGACTTATCCAGATGGATGATGAGATTGGAAACGTTGATGCACTAATTATTCCTGGAACACGCAACAGTATTAGTGACATGGTAACCCTTGATAAAGAAGGTTTTACTGACAAAATCCAAGTTCTTGCCAAAGAAATTCCTGTTTTCGGTATTTGTGGGGGTTATCAAATGCTGGGAACAAAGATAATAGATAAATCCCTCAAAGAATCCAATATAGGTAGTATCGATGGTATGGGAATTTTGGATGTGAAAACCAGCTTTGGCGAATTTGAAAAAACAATTAGCCAGAGCAAGGGAACTCTTATTGGTAATGGAATCTTTAAAAACAGGAAAAAAGAAATTTTAAAGGGTTACGAACTCCATGAAGGTTATTCTCGCCTGGGTAAGTCAAAACCTCTTCTTAAAGTTCTTAAAGGTTGTGGTAATTATCCTGAATCTGGTTTTGATGGTGCTCAGGACGGTTTAGCTGCAGGTACTTATTTCCATGGAATATTCCATAATTTTAATTTCCGCAGATCCTTCACAGATTATTTAAGGGAAGTTAATGGCCTTGAACCATTAGGATATTCACATGATGAATTTGAAGAACTAAAAAAATTCTCGATTCAGCGTTTATCTGATCTGGTGGAAAATAACATTGACATGCGGCTCCTGGAAGATGTACTACGTTGTCACATTTAATTATCCTGGAAAAGCCCATATAATGAAAAAGAGAATTATTTAAGAAAAGAACAACAAAAGAAGATTTGAACAACCAATATTAATATAAAAGAATTGTAATTAACAAAATTGTATACAACTGAATCGTATACAACTAAGATTAAATAAAAACAGAAGTAACTTTTTTAACTGCGGTGGTTTTCACCAGTACCGATATCTTTTCATCCTTTTTCAACACCCAATCATCATGAGGGATGCGCATCTCACCGTTTTGATGAATTGCAGCAATTATGTAGTCATCAGTAGGACTCAGATCACCAACACATTTTCCAACAACTCTTGAATTCTGAATACTTATGTCCAGCAATTCAGCATTTCCCTTACCTACAACAATTAAATCAGCAATTTTTGGACGGTTAATTAGTTTTTCAAGATATCCCGCTGCTGTGAGTTCTGGACTGATAACGTAATCAATGCCTACTTTTTTAAATGCTTCTTCATGATCAGGGTTGCTTACCCTTGCTATAATCTTGGATACATCATAATCTTTTACCAGGATGCATGAAAGTAGATTAGCCTCATCAAAACCAGTGGCAGCCACAAAAACATCAGCATCAGAGATGTTGGCATCTTCTAATGTCTTTGTATTGGTGCCGTTACCACAGATTATTAAAGCATCTAAATTCGCTGCTGCTTCACTGCATAATCCATTGTTGGACTCTATAACAGTTACATCATTTCCAGATGTCACTAAATAGTTAGCCAGAGTCAAACCAACTCTTCCAGCACCCATTATCACTACGTACATTTAAACACCCTTACTAAATCTTGATTTAATAATTATTTATAGATTAAAGAACATTTAATGCATTAAAACGATTATTTAAAATCATTAGGTAACTTGTATTGTTAGGAAGATTTAGTAATATAAAGTTTACGGGAATTGGAAAAATTCACTGACTCAATGACCAAACAATACTTCAGCTAAATAAATATTATGCTAAATATAAGCTAAAAATAGTTTTTTTTAGAAAAATAGTTATATTTAGAGATTTAATTGGTATTTAAAAAAATTAGTGGAAAAATATCAGACAAAGAATATTTTAAAGCAATAGATCACCAAAAAGTTGATTTATTTAATCACTAAAACTGGGCATTCTGCAGATCTTACCACTCTTTCAGTAACACTTCCTGGATATAATCTTTTTAATCCATGTTTACCAGAAGCACCCATCACCACCAGATCAATGCCTTCTTCTTTAATGGTTTTCAATATTTCATCAACAGGTTGACCTTTTTTTATTTTGGTGACAAACTGGACGTTTTTGCATTTGCCATCACATTGATCATTCTGTAATTTTTCAGAAAATCTATTAACTGCCCTATTCCCCTCTGCCTTAAAGTGATCCTCTAAAGTTGATCCAAGATCTTCTTGAGGTATAGAATTCAGGTAAGATGTGTCAATGACATTTAAAACAATAATTTGAGAAATAGCCTCCTCCGCAAACCATATTGCGTGTTCACCAGCTTTTTTGGAATATTCTGAACCATCAGTAGGTAATAAAATTTTTTTGTACATATCATTCCTCAGGAGTGTATTTTGTAAACTTTAGAATAAACTTTTTTATTTATTCATCTACAGCACGTGATAAAAAAAATAGAATGAGTAGAAAAATTATTTGAATCGAATTTAAAAGATGATTAGAAAGCCCAATAAGAAATTAGAAGACTCTTTACTTAATTGATATTATTTATTTCATCTTGAGAAAATTTCAATGAAAAAAGTAAAAACCTAAAGATATAAATAACATGAATAGAAAAATCACGGTATGCGGCGTTAGTCCAGCCTGGTTAAGACACTGGCCTGCCACGCCAGCGACCCGGGTTCAAATCCCGGACGCCGCATCGCGGTTGTAGTCTAGTCTGGTTAGGACTTGGGCCTTCCAAGCCTACGACCCGGGTTCAAATCCCGGCAGCCGCATTTCTCATTATTTTTATATGCCTATATTAGACAATTCACTAAACCAGACAATTCACCAACATATTAATAAGTTGAATAAATTCGTTTGTTTATGGACCAACTGTGGCCAAAATTAAAAAGAGATTGATTTAATCAAAGATCTATCAATGATCAAAACTTAGATTTCTTTGTATTGTTTATTTAAACCGGAACTAAAAGTTCTGCAGCCACCATACGACATATATCTGTCTTTGTAATAACTCCCACCGGTTTATCATCCTCCAAAACCAATAAACCAGATATGTCCGCTCTTAACATAAGATTTGCAGCATCTTCTATACCGTTATTTGCAGAAATGGTTATAACCTCCTCAGACATTATATCCGTGATCTGAAGGGAAACAGCATCTTTAGCCGAAGGTTTAATGGTTCCAAGAACTCCAATAATATCTGAATAGGAAACTACACCCATAGGTTCTCCTGCATCATCCATCACAAAAAGTCTTCTCACCCCTTCCCTATACATCTTTTGAAAGGCTTCTGTTGGAGGAGTATCTACATTAATGCTTATAACACCCTTATTCATGGCATCTTCAACTTTCATGTTTTCACCCGAGCATGATCATCATTACATCTATTGTAATTATTATATCACGACATCACTAGTATAGTTTAGTATGGAAAATTAGATGCAAAGAATTCATACAAATTATCAGAATTCATTCAAAATATAATCATGATACAAATCAAAGGCAGTGGCATGATTTAAGGCAATTTGTATAAAAATGAAGAAATGATTAACTTACCCAAAAACCAGTTTTTTTCAAAAAAATATCTAAAAATATCTTATTCATTTAATACAACATTTAATATAAATGATTAACATCATTTGATCAGTATTACTTATGTTGAAGTTACTAAAATGATTTTATTTAAGTAAACCAGACTTTTTATCCCTAATACTGATTCCAAATTCAAATTCTAACAATGAGAGATGTATAATTTAAAAAACATATTGATAATGTCCATAGTAAAACATACCAAAGTTTATATATAACAGATTTTTATACTTAAATAAAAAAATTATTTAGAAAAATTATGCTTAAAAATTGTTTTGTATTAACAATATTTTAAATATTCTACAACATTTAAATAGTATAAAATAGTAATAAAATAATATAGAAGTTGGAGGGAACAAGTTGATGCGAATAAGCATGTCACTGCCAAAAAAATTGTTGAATGAGTTCGATGAAGTATTGAAAGACAGAGGATACCAATCTAGATCCAAAGGTATTAGAGATGCACTAAAGGATTATATCGTCCGTTATCAATGGATGAAAGAGATGGAAGGTGACCGAATAGGTATCATTGCTGTAATTTATGACCATCACTACACTGGAGTTATGGAAGACCTTACTGACATACAGCATGACTTCCGAGAATATATTAACGCCGTTATGCACGTTCACATGACGGAAAAATACTGTTTAGAGGTAATAGTTGTTAAAGGAGACGTTAAATACATCCGAGACCTCACTGAAAAGATAATGAGACTTAAAGGTGTAGAACACGTTAAATTAACCAGTACCGCTAGTGGACCGAAGTAATAAAATAATTTTACTTCAAATTAACAAAAAAAAGAGGATGAAACTTACATCCTATCAACAAAACTTGCTTTCGGATACCCATCGATTGGCAGCATTCTACGAAGCTATTAATCAAAAGTCGAAAGGTGTTGTATACGATTTAGGGACCGGTTCTGGAGTTTTTAGCTTCTGGGCTGCCCCTTTAGCTCGTTTTGTTTACGCGGTGGAAAAAAATCCTCATACCGCTAAATTAGCCCAAAAAAATCTTAGCACCTGTGATAACGTTTCCATACTGGTAAACAATGCTAAAAATATTAATTTTTCTGAAAACGCTGACCTTATAATTTGTGAAATGATGGATACTGCTCTCATCGATGAAGAGCAAGTTCCAGTCCTTAATTCTGTGCGAAAATATCTTAAAAAAGATGGGGATATTATTCCATGTGGGGTGTTTAACGGCGTGGAAGCAATTCATCTTGAAAGTAAACACACCATCTACCAAGAAGGGCAAATACCACAACCTGAATTGATGAGTAAACTCCTCATATACGATAAAATTGATTTTAAGAAATATATTAAAGAGGAAACTGAACACCAAATTACCATTCCCATCAACAGCAACGGCACAGTTTCGGGTATTAAGATTACGACATTCACTCTTCTAACATCCAACCTCATTTGTGGCCCGACACCCATGCTTAATCCACCTCTTCTCATTCCTACCAATAATTTAAATATGGAAAAAGGAGAATCCATTAATATAGACCTGAAATATTCCATGGGGGGTGGATTAGATACAATTAGAGCATCAATTGAAACAATTCCTTGAAGATCATCGTAAGATAGTCATAATGGGAATTGGTAATGAAATGAGGGGTGATGATTCCATAGGGTCTGTTCTTGCCCAGGAAATGTCAAAATCATTCATTGAAAATGAAAACATTACAATCATTGATGGGAAAACTGTTCCTGAAAATTTCACTGGCACCATAAAAAGAGAAACCCCCAGCCATATTATCCTCTTAGATGCAGTGGAAATGAATAAAAAGCCAGGAAAGATTAAACTGGTTAACAAAGAGGAAATCGAAAACTACAACATTTCAACCCATGCCATGCCATTATCCTTTCTAATTAAATACCTTGAATCAACATCATCTGCGAAAATAATTCTTCTGGGAATACAACCTAAAAATATGGATTTAACCAATGAAATGTCCCCGGAAGTCCAAACCAGCGCCAATTACATATTAAAATTATTTCATGCACTTTTAAAATAAGAAATAAATTACATTCAATTATAATATCATTTTATTTCTGGAATGATTCCATTTAGGAATAGTATTCCCCATCTACCTTAATATTTTTTAAATAAATATAATTCAATTTGTTATTTTAGTAGAGTTATTGTTCTCAAAATTTTTATAACACACCACACGAATATGTATAAAGATTATTGAAAAAAATAACTCAGGATTACTCATGAAACTACTATTTATAGGTGCGCGTCTATTTGATGATGTTGCCCTCTACACCAAAAAAATGGGGATTACCACTGTTCTTACAGAATCAAATCCTCAAGCACAAAATCTGGATTTAGCTGATTCATATCACCTTGTTCCCAGAGGAATGGAACACCCTAAAAAAATTGCCATTAAAGAAGATGTCGATGGTGTGGTGCCCCTAATAGGGATCGATGACCCCTTGAAGGAAGTGGCCCTGCTTAAAGAAGAACTGGAAACAGATTATGGTTTGCCAGTAGTAGCTTCTCCCATAAATACAGTTTCAATCACCGGAGACAAGATCAAAACCAAAGAATTTCTCCTTAACAATAATATAAACACTCCGGAACACCACTTAATCAATTCCAAAGAAAAAAATGATTTAAAAGAATTTCCATTGGTTCTTAAACAGGCCCAGGGGCAGGGAGGTAGAGATATTAAAATTGCATTATCTGAAGAAGATGTGCAGCGTTACCTGGAAAACTATGACAACTCCCTGGTTGAACGTTTTTTAGATGGAATTGAAATATCTGTAGAGATCTTAAGATGGAAAAACCATTCCATTCCCCTAGTCCCAGTTCATAAAGGTAAAACAACTCTTGATGGTATTCATCCCCTGAAAAAATTGAAAAAAGCCCCCCTAAATATAGATAGTGCAGATTCAGGTTTAGAAGCACGTCACTACAATCAAACAATCAGGAACATTGCCAGTGACATTGCTAAGCTTTTGGGTGTTGAGGGCACAGCAGATCTGGATCTTATCTTTGATAAAATAAACAAAAAGACTTATGTTTTGGAGATAAACGCCAGACCCAGTGGTACTCGTTATTTAACTGATTCATCATCCGATATAAATCCTTTAAATGAACTTGTTGATATGGCCACCGGATCATGGAAGGTTAAGAGTGTTAAAAAAAGGATAAAAGAATATGCTGCACTTGAATTACCTGTGGGCGATTATCACACTGATAAAAATAACTACCTTTTCCGAAAATTCCGCGGAGATAATGATTGGATCATTCACGGGCCACCAAACCATCAACGGATAACAATCCGAGGAAAAAATGAAAAAGATACTTTAAAAACAGCAGCCCAACTAAATTTAAACCTAAAAAAATTTAGGAATTAGGTAAGAATTAGTATAATTAATTTGGTAATAGGATAATTAGTAAATAATTAAAATAATTTAGTAATAAGATAAATAATAAAGAAAAAATCAAAGATTTACAATTTAGAAACTATCCTTACATTAATAGATAAATCAATAGTTCCATTACCATTTAAGAATAATAAAAACAACATGTGAAAGTTTTAAGTGATGTAGCAAGTATAGAGTTTTAAGTAACAGAAGGTATAGAGTAAGTAAAATAAGTTGATGAATATCCGAAATTAAATGAAATAGATTCTTTAACATAAGATTGAATTTAAAAATTGAATTTAATTCCTTAATTCAGTGCAAAAATTTTATAAATGTTTATTATTAAGGTGATAACTTGAACAATACATATAATCTGATTTTAGCATTGGTTATAACATTTTTAGCTACAGTATTCTTTACATACTTTGTTCGGAAGATATTATTAGATGCAGATGTAACTGACAAACCCATTGTAACTGAACACAAACATAAAACAGGCACCCCAACCATGGGTGGCTTAGCCATCCTTTTAGGTGCTGCACTGGCTGCTTCAGTGTATTGTAACGAAAAAAATCTTATTTTAACCGTGTTGATCATGTTAGCCGCAGGTATTGTTGGTTTACTGGATGATTTACTGGGATTGAAGATCAAGGAAGTGCAGAAAGTAGCCTGCAACATCAGCACACAACCAGTAACAATTGGCCGTTTAACCCTGGAACCCGGAGAAGAAGCCCGTGTAGCAACCAAAAAAGCTAGAAACGATTTACCAACATTGTTAGAACAGGGTAAAGTTGAAATCACTGGTGAAACTCCCATAAAAAGCGAAGGAACTGAAAGGAATAAAATAATCGCCCAGATTGTAATTGGTGTTTTCCTGGTAGCCACTGGTGCTGTTAGTAGCATGGTTTTAGGATTTGAAATAGGCCTCTTCATCATACCAGTAGTTATATTTGGCATTGTAGGATCTATTAACTCAGTGAACCTTATTGATGGAATGGATGGTCTAGCAGCAGGAATATTAACCATTGCATCAGCTTCGTGCGTCATTTTTTCAATGCTTCAGGGAAATTTTGGTGCTGCTCTCCCATTTACAATTTTAACCAGTGTTTCTATTGGTTTTCTGGTTTTCAACCGTTATCCTGCCAGTATTATTATGGGTGATACTGGATCATTTGCCCTGGGTGCAGGATACCTCACTGCCGGTTTTTTAGGAGATATTATTTACTTCACAGTTATAGCTTTAGCTATACCCATAATTTCCGTGATTATCAGTCTCATGCACCGTGCACACATCATAAAACTCCCAGTTGAACCACTTCATCATACTTTAAATTATAAAGGACTGTCTGAAAAAAAGATAGTGGCTCTCTACTGGTCAATGACATTAATAATCTGCCTAGTTGCCATTTTAATTTATCAATTCCTATGGTAAATCCATCAATTCATTGGTAATATTCTAAAACTGGCCAAACATATAAAATTTCCATTTAATTAAATTTTTCAAATAAATATGTTGAAATCCGGTTTAATCCAGTTTCCAGAACTCAAAGGATAAATAATATGAAAGAATTTAACACAGCTTATCTTGCAGTAAAATCTGAAGGGAAGCTGATTGGTGAAAACATAGCGATAAATGGGATATTCAATATTCTGAAGGATGCCAGAGAAGGTGATGTTGTAGTAAGGCACTGGATCGATGAGGTAGGCATTAAAATGGCCTCAGAAAAAGGTGCTTCATGTGTAGTGACCCAGGATGCCCGTGGAAACTCTGTTGAACTTGCCAAAGAAGTTGGTTTGCCCTTAATTTTAACTGAAAAAATTGAACTGGTAAATGCTTTCGCTCTCAAGTGGGCTATAGACACATTCGCCCATGATACAATTAGAATTGTGGTAACCGGTACCAACGGGAAATCAACAACTACCCACATGATACATAAAATCCTCCTTGAAGCCGGTTTCAATGCCCACACCAATACCGATTCAGAATCAGAATTCAACACTCTCATTGATCCCATGGTAGCCAAACAGATCGCTGAATTTCAGGGCAAGCTGGATGCCCTGGTTTTGGAGGTTTCAGAGGTTCAGGGATGGGATGATAGGAATATGGTGGGTCATGCTCATCGCATGACACGTGCCATCCAGCCCCATATAGTTGTTTTAACCAACGTGTCCCTGGATCATATTGGACTGGTTAATTCATTGGAAGATGCATCAAAAGAGATTTCAGGTTCATTGAGAGGATTTGATGGCAAACAAGTTATCCTGAATCATGATGACCCATTAATACGTGAAATGGGGCAGTTAGTTCCAAATGCTGAGGTATTGTTCTATGGGTCCGGAACCAATGTTGAATTTAAGGAAGGAGGAATTTATTACCAGGAACAATTAATCATTCCCACAAAAGATTTCCCTTTCCAAAGTCCTCATTTTATTCAAAACATTCTGGCAGCTGTAGCAACCGGAGTTGCATTGAAAATAGACTTCAAAACTATTAAAAAGGCTGTAAAATCATATGAAGCACTCAAACGCAGGTTCAACATTCTTAGACATAACCCCCTTATCATTGATGATTTTGCCCATAACCCTGATGGTATCAGAGCTACTATACAAAGTGCATTGGAGTTAGTTTCTGGGAATTTCTACATTGTTTGCGCCATTCGGGGTTCTAGAGGGAACTCCATCAACCAGTTAAATGCCCAGGCTATTGCTGATTCGGTTAAAAAGATTAATTGTAACTTAACAGTGACCAGCAGTGAAGATGTGGTGGATGATGCCAACTGGGTTATGCCACCAGAGAAAAAGATTTTTATAGATGTACTGCAAAAGGAAGGAATCAATTGCACATGTTATAACACACTGACCAAAGCCCTGAAAAAAACCTTAAAAAGAGCTAATGATAAAGATACTATACTTCTTATTGGTGCTCAGGGTATGGACCCTGCATATAATGTTTTAAAAGATTTAAAATATATATAACTAATTAAAAAGAATATAACCAATTAAAAGGATTTGTCAAATTTAATTTCTTTAATCGATCTAAATTTATCAACATATTTATCCAATAAATCATTATAATACCTTTTTTAACCCTATGTGAAGGTCATATTATACGTGTACATTCAATCCAGTTCATTCACTTGTACCACAAAATATCTAATATTATGGTAACATTTTGTTGATGATTTACAAATGACTTTATAAATGTTAAATTACAGAATAACCTTGATAAATTCCTATTAAACTAAAAATTAAAAATTGTCAACCAAAATAATCCTAATAAAACTAGTCGGAATACTACTATCGAAAATTCCATTAACAAAATCACCTACTGGATTATAATTACCTACTGGATTTTTTTGGATGGAAGATTCAAAAAAATAGTTATTAGATGGAGACGGTTTTTTCAGAGAAATAAAGGAAAATAAAGATATGGTGATAAATAAAATGAGTGCTAATATGAACAACCATTCATCCAGACTGGAAAAAGTTCTCCTCTCCAAAAGCAAAACATACGGAGTCATAGGTATTTGTGGTGTAGTTGGAAATTTAGTTGCCAGAGTTCTCATGGACCACCAACACAACGTAATATGTACTGATCTTCAGGATTCAGACAATTGCCCATTCCTTTACACGCTTGCAGAATATAACCCCCCTATATATTTATCAAACCATCCTGAATCGTTTTTCAGCTCTTCAGATTACATAATTCCCCCGCCAAGTTTATCAAAAACTTCAAAAATGTTCAAAAAAATTATGAAAAGTAATTCCCAACTAATGGAAGTAGATGATATTATTGAGCAGATCAGCCCGGATAAACCAGTGATCTGTATTACCGGTACCAATGGGAAAACCACAACCACTACCCTTCTGAAACATTTCTGTTATATGATAGGTTTAAAGCCCACTGAACACGGATTCAAAACACTTCAGGGTAATGTTGCTTACATTCCTCCATTGCAGTGCAGATTAAAAGGAGACATTGCAGTGGTGGAAACCGGGACCGAAGGAGAAAAAGGAGACTTGAAATTCACCATTGAACGATGCCGTCCTTCCTGTGGTGTTATAACTAACATAACCCCCGATCACCTGAATAATGGGTCAAACTTCATGCAATACGCCCGCATAAAAGGAGAACTCCTGGAAGAGCTTCAGGGGAAAACTGTTGTGGTTAACAGTGATGATCCCACTATATGGGGACTTTTATCAGAATTAAATTACCAAGGGAAAGTGGTAACCTTTGGTGTTGATCATGCCCCTGAAGGAGTAAGTAAAAAAATTTGTTGGTGCAAAAGAGAAATTATAATCAAAGAAACCCTTTCAGGATTAGGTTATTATGAGTGCCAGTGCGGCCTAAAACGACCCATTCCTCATTATTTGGCCAAAAATATAACCGAAAATACTTTTTTACTTCAAACTCCCCAAGAAGTTATAGAAATAGAAATGGGAATTTCAGGATTGCATAATGTTTACAATGCCCTGGGAGCCATTGCCACAGCACACGAAGTATTGAATATACCACTTGAAGACATTAAAAAATATATTAAAACTTTTAAAGGCGTTCCCGGACGTTTAGAATGCGTTTATCACGGTGAAAACTTGAATTTAATTGTAGATTATGCGCACAACCCTTCAGGAGTTGAAACTGTACTTAGAGAGCTTAAAAAAACCTATGACAAACTAGCAGTGGTCATCACCATCTCTTCTGAATCCGGAAGAACCGGAGACGAAGAAATCATGGCAAAAACAATGGCTAATGCTGATTTTATCATACCTGCCTCCTACTATTCTAGACATGCAGCAGGAAAATATATTTCATCAGGGAAGATCAAATTAACTGATAAAGAACCTGACAAGTTTCGCAGCGGTACACTGGGAGCAACAGAAGAACAGGTGATTGAGGGGCTTAAAAAAGGATTAGAATGTAACACAGATGCAGTGGTATGTATTGGTGAAGCTGCAGTTAAATTTAAAGATAATATTAAACTTTTAATCGATTTAAATATGGAAAAAAATGGTGAAAAATAAGGTGAGAAAATGTTTATAAAGGTGAGAAGAGACACCCTAATAATTCTAATGTTAGCCTTTATTCTTATAGTATCTGGAAGGTTGATGGCATATATGTCCTACGCTTCATCCACAGAAACAGAACAAGGAATTCCAATAGCCGGAGTTATAGTAAAAGGAAACGACATAGTACCTACCGACTCAATCAAAACTAATATTGCCAATGTTGGTTTCAGATCAGGTAGTTACATAAATGGAGACACTCTCATAACCAGTAAACGAAAAGTTCCCTTGAACGAGGCCCTTGAGAATGCAAAGCAAGCGGCTATGCTTTCAACAGTCCCTGGAACAACAATAACTCCCATAAAAGCAGTCAGTGTTAAATTAGACAAAAAAACAGGCATATTGACTGTTACTGTTATAGAAGACTTTTCCACAGTTCAAGTAAATCAGACTTCTTCATAGGTGATACTAACGATGATGAAAAAACAGTTACCCCAGATAATAACGTTTATGTTAATACTGGTTGTGCTGATTAACACTTCAGCAGCCACATGTAACATAATTATTATCACTGACCCCACTGGAAAGGATCCCAATGGAGCTGCAGCAGGAAGTATGTCCTATGCAGAGAACATGTTCCAGTCTACCTTCATTATGTCCAAAAATAATCATTTTGCAGTTCTTTCAGGGGGAGAAGGTAATCAAACTCCCAGATTAGGGGCCATTGTTGAAACAATTAAACGGTTAGAGAATGGTGCCAGTGCATCAACTGCTGCCAGCGCTGCTAGTAGTTTTTCTGGAATCAGAATAATGTGCGGAGGTCCCACCATCGGAGCAGCAGTAGGAGGATCCTTTGATGCTTATGTGGTAGTTGTGGATGATGATGGAACCATAACAGCCACACCAGCATCCAGTGGTCTGGCCACCCTTCCAGCTGGAAAAAAAGGCGCTATAATTCACCTGCGTAACACCCATGGTAATCCCCAATATGGAACAGCCTCAACAGTTAGAAAAGAAACAGCAATTACTATTGGTAAAATGATTCGAGATGGATATCCTGCCACTGAAATCTTGGGTGCAGCTTTTAAAGAAGTTGCCATAGATTCAGGGGAAAAATATGGTGGAGGAGGAGATAACCTTGTATCTTCCTTAACCACTGGTGACATGTTCACCCCTGAAACCCTCAACACCACAGGTTTTCCCATGGACGCTGAGTATTCTAAAAAATGCCCTGAATGTGGCTGGAGTGTTGCGTTTCCTGAAGCAGAAAACTATCAAACTTGTCCCTATGACGGGACCACGTTAAAGACCATTTATGCCTATGATGCCATGGTAGATGCCATTACTGTGACTAACAATGAAACTAACATTTATGTCTATGGAACAGATGCAGCCGGTGTCAGTGAAACCACTGATGAAATTGTTACCTATTCCGTTAACAAAAACGGTTTTAACGCTGTTACAATTGCCAGTGCTATTAACAAAGCCATAGACAACGGTAACCTTGTTGGAGTGAATTATATCGAACCTAAAGACATTAACATCGTGGAAAGTACCCGAGCAGTTGGTGTCTATTACAAACCTCTTGCTAATCACCGAACATCTCCTGCCTGGGATTTACCCATCAGTTCATCCGTACTGGACATTGTAGGGAGTATACAAACTGCAATTGGACTAATACTTATCATTCTAGTTTTATTCCGCAGTACTCTAATCAGCTCCTTCCTTAAAAAAAGGCGGTAATTAATTGACCCTGATACTTGTTCGTGCCGAAAACCAGGCAAAAATTCTTAACAGCCTTGCAGATATTGAAAGACACGCTGAACTTAAGATCAACGGAAAACCAAGAATCATTGATTCAAAAATAGCGGATAAATATGTTCAAAGGATAATTAAAGACAAATTACGATCAAAATCTAAAATTGCAGCCCTCATATCTGTTGAAGATGATGCAACGCGTAGTATTGTTAGGATAAGAAAAATACACCCCCCAGCACACATCATGGTTATAAGTAAAGAATATCCTGAGTGGAAAGATTTAAAAAAGATCTATAGCACTCTCCCACTGCTCAAAGGATATTATTCTGGAAAAAAAAGTAAAAATTCGCCTAAAAAAAAGTAAAAAAATGATAAAAAACCGATAATACACATTACTATCCACTTTTTATCTTATAACAAGTTCCATTTACATGAAATGATGTTTCTAACCTTTTTTTATCCTGGCTATATCTCCAATAGTGGCTTTCCTCATATTAGAACCGCTTAAATCATCAAGTTGCGCTTCTTCGGTTTTTTCCAAAAGAGTAACCTTTAATGTTTTCTCCAGTTTCCGTGCCAGTTTCAGATCAGGAACCATCTTCCCAGATTCAAGACGATGTATCACTGAAACCTTTTCATATATTTTTTCACCAAGATCCTCACGGGACCATCCCTTTTTCTCTCGGGCCTCTCTGATCACTCTCTGAAAATCCTCAATAACTTCATGTGTTGGTTCCCGAGGTCTGAATGATCGTCTTCTGCCAGCTGGAGCACGTCCACCCGGACCACGCTGGGGTCGGGGAGGTTCTCGTTGTATTTTACCAAACTTAGAACATTCATTGCAGGTTAACATTATAGAATTCTCTATTTTTGTTCGCACTGGTTTTCCAATAACCTTCTTTCCGCATATCTCACATCTCATGATGATCCCTTTAGTTTTAATGGTATATAATTAGACACCTCAATACTTAAATATTATTAGAGAAATAAAATGCAACAAATAATATCAATATAACCTGATATTATTTTTCTCCACAAATCTATGAGGAGTGTATTTGTAAGATGGAAAAAACATCCCAAAATATCTTAAAAAAGATAGAAGACCTTAAAAAGGAGATAAAAATCCTCAAAGAGGATAATGCCAAAACCAAAAGGAATTTAATGTGGAAGGTTAGGAAACTGGAAAAAGACAAACTTCTCATTGAAAATGAGAAGATGAGACTGGATCGTGAAGTTAAATCCCTCAGGGGAGAAATTGAAAGGTTCAGATCACCACCACTGGTAATTGCCACTGTAACTGAAGTTCTAGATGAAGGAAAAGTAGTGGTGAAAAGCAGTACCGGACCCCACTTTGTAATTGGCTATTCACGTTTCTTAGATGAAAATACACTGGAACCAGGAGCCAGAGTAGCTCTTAACCAGCAAACATTTAGCATTGTAAGTGTTTTACCGTCAGAAAAAGACCCACTAGTTACTGGTATGGAAGTTGAAGAGAAGCCAGAAGTAAGTTATGGACAGATAGGTGGGCTTGAAGAACAGATAGTGGAAATTAAAGAGACCGTCGAACTTCCACTTAAAAAACCAGAACTATTTGTAGAGATAGGAATTGAACCACCAAAAGGAGTTCTTTTATACGGGCCTCCAGGAACTGGTAAAACATTACTGGCCAAAGCAGTGGCCCATGAAACCAATGCCACATTCATTAAGATTGTGGCATCTGAATTCGTTAAAAAATACATTGGAGAAGGTGCCAGGCTGGTGCGTGGCGTTTTCGAACTGGCCAAGGAAAAAGCTCCCAGTATAATCTTTATCGATGAAATCGATGCCATTGCCGCCAAAAGACTGAAAAGTTCCACCAGTGGTGACCGTGAAGTTCAAAGAACCCTTATGCAACTTTTAGCAGAGATGGATGGGTTTGAAGGAAGGGGAGATGTGGGAATAGTTGCAGCCACCAACCGACCCGACATCCTAGACCCAGCACTATTACGGCCTGGACGATTCGACCGTTTCATTGAAGTACCCATACCTAATGAAGATGGTAGGAGAGAGATCCTCAAGATCCACACTAAAAACATGAACCTGGATGAAGATGTGGACATAGATCTGGTATCCAGCCTTAGTGAAGGTGCTTCTGGAGCAGATCTTAAAGCCATATGTACTGAAGCAGGTATGTTTGCAATAAGGGAAGAAAAACCTATTGTAGGTATGAACGACTTCCTGGACGCTGTTGATAAGATCATCGGCATGGAACGCGACGAAGAAATACGTAAAGAAGCTGGAGTGATGTACGGATGATCTAGTTTTAAACTAGATTTATCTTTTCATTTTTTTTAGAGGATTTTATCCGGCTATTTTATTATTAAAAGAATTTAATTCAATTTTAATATTGATTATAGAACAGTTTCCTTTTATTGTCCCATCTAAGTTCTTTCAGAGCAGATACCCCCCCTGTTGTTTATTTTTTCTATCTTAAGTTAAGTATACTCACCACAAAATTTTTGGATTCATCACGTAAGTGATTGTGGTATTTTTTTTATGATATTATTAATAATATTGGTGATAATGATAGCCCCTTCTTTAAATATGACCTTCTCTGCAAAAAAGAAGTGTTTTAAAAGGGTCCCAAAAGTTTAAATGACGGATCAGTTCAATGATTATTTAATAGTATCCAATTGGTATTTTTTTTATATCCATATTGGGGGGAGGATTGAACATGTCAAAAATCAAAATTGGTTTATTAATAATTTTTGTATGTGCAGTGGTGGCTGTATCAGGATGTATGGCATCTCCACTTAAACTTGTTATAAGTTATCCTGGTAGTTGGAATGGTACCATAACCACTGACTCTTCAGGAACCCAGAACATAGAAGGTACCGGTGATGAAACCATTGAACTGGGTAGTATGACTGGTGGTTTAACAGTTCATGTTGAAAAACAAGAACCCAGTAACGATACACTGAAACTTTCTTTAATTAGAGGAGATGAAACTATTCAAGAGGGAAGTAGTGCCGTTGAATCTACAGGTGGAGAATTAGATGATGCATGGATCAGCGTCTATTTAACTCCTTAAACCATTAAAACGAGTAAATACACTAATGAGTACTTTTAGTACTCTACTTACTTATTTTTTATCAGAGTTTCTGATTTAGTATGAAGATCATGCAATCAAAATTTTTTTCTATTTAAGTTTATAATTTCCACGTTAATTAAGGATTAATAATGTAATTTTACATTTATCATGACAAAAATAGAAATAAAAACGTATATATAGTCACTAGACAAAAAATTGAGAATAATTATCGTTAAAGATGGGAAAAAACTGGCTTCACAAAGTACTACTACTCCACATGGAGAGGCTACTGCATTCGCCGTAGGGTTCAAAACCTTCATTATTAATTATTTAAAAAAATTTTACGATATTATTAATTGGATGGGAAAATTATTCTTTTAAGTCCATTCCCATAATAAGAGGGGGATAAATATAGAAAAAAAGATTTCAAATAGATTTTTGGCAGCCATGTCTCTAATTTTAATTCTTTTTTTGAGTTTTAGCCATGTTTCAGCAGCGCAATGGAATGTTGGGGCTGAACAGAATTACAACAACGTCCAAGATGCTGTAGATAATATAAATACCACTGATGGAGATGTTATAAACGTTTTTAATGGAAATATGAAGAAGACGTTGTAATAAATAAAAATTTGACCATTAAAGTTAACAATAATGATACCGATGAAACAAAACCAGTAGACGTAGGTTTCAATGTGGTGAACGATAAATCAAATAATATCTGCCTTTCATGAATTGATAGACAAAATAAACAGGGATAATCCAAGCCACACCGACGCCCGTTACAACTGGTTCGGAACCAATAACGACCCAGGAAGCAGTAAATTCTTACCATGGAATGGAACCATCAACTACGACCCCTGGCTGATTTTAAGTATACACGCCAACCCATACACCATACACGTGGGTGGAAAATCGGTTATAACCGCCGATGTATACCGTGATTCAGCCGGAGGTGACCACAGTGCAAGTGCGGCTAACTACTTCAGCGGACCGAAGGTAACCTTCACCACCAACCAGAGTAACATTGGAAGCAAAATAATCACGGTGGACTGGATCAACGGTCTGGCCACCGCGATCCTAAGAGGAGATGAAAGACCTGGCATCGCCAAGGTAACTGGCTCAGACTACCAGACAGGGCAAACCTTCGTAACCACACTGGGAGAACCTGAACCAGTAAATTTAGATGTCATAGATATGGAAGATGCAGGGACACCTATAAGCTACCTATTAATGGCTTTAGTACTGCTTTTAGGTGGAATAATACTTTCAAATAGGAAATAAACCCTATTTTTCTTTTTTGAAAAATAAATAGGTGATCGTATATGAATAAATCAGGTTATTATGAAGATAAAATTTGTATTGTAACGGGAGGAAACTCCGGAATAGGTTATGCACTGTGTGAAGAACTCCTGAAAAGAGGGGCAGTTGTTTACATGGCCGGGCGTAATCCGAAAAAGGTTGAAAAAGCTGCAAAACAGCTCTCAAAATACAGTGCCCGTGTCAACACCATCATTGTGGACGTGACAGTTCCTGAACAGGTGCAGGAAGCCATCGAGGATACAGCTGCCGAAGCAGGTAGGCTGGACTTCTTATTTAACAACGCAGGAATCGGAGGTACCATGCCATTTGAGACAGCTACCCTGGATGACTTGAAAAAAATCGTTGATGTCAACCTTTGGAGCGTTATCTACGGAGTATACACCGCGGTACCCATCATGCTCAAACAAGGATATGGACATATAGTTAACACCAGCTCTGCTGCTGGGATATATCCAAATTCCTTCCAGACACTATACGCCCTCACCAAGTACGGTGTAACCGGATTTACTGAAAGTTTGAGATTCGAGTATGCAGAGAAGGGTATTCATTTTTCAACCATCTGCCCTGGAAACATTGCCACACCCATCTTTAAAAAATCATTTGACGGAACTTTTCATGAACAAGCGGAGATCCCGGATGATGCAATTCGTGCAGACCAGGCAGCAGTATTTATTCTGGATCGTGTAGCAGAACACGAAGGAGTTATAATTATTCCTGAAGAACTTAGAAAGTTATGGCAGGCTTATGTCATTGGGGTGGCAGACGATATGTTTTTACAGATGGCACATGAGCGTAGAGAAGCATACGAGAAAAAAGGTACCTATTTCTAATAAATAGGAGGATAATATGTTTAAACTGGAAAAAGATTTCACATATTCAATGCCAGCCCATTTTGGGGGAGTTAAATTTGACCCAGATGCCAAACTAACCCAGAAGGCAACTACCCTATTAATCAGTTATGAAACTCAAGGGAAACTTCTGGAAAATTACATTCCGGGGGTATTTGAATTACTGGCTCCAGAGGTTCATGTGATTTTCAGTTCATTTAGAGAGATAAACTGGATGCTGGGCGGTCACTACAACCTCATCGATGTTTCAGTACCAGTAAGATTTAATGGAAAGAAGGACCAGATGGACGGAAAGTACTCACTGGTGGTGTGGGAGAATAACACCACACCCATCCTTGGAGGGCGAGAACAAACCGGGATCCCAAAAATCTACGCAGATATCCAGGACCTGCATATCTTAAAGCCCCATTACGCCACCACAGCAAGTTTAAATGGGAATACCTTCTTGAACATGAACTTCGAAGCCACTGGTGAGCTTACCATGGATGAATTTGAACAGGTAAAAGCACAGTCCTTAAATTCGGATGTCATTGGGTGGAGATATATTCCTAAAGTCGGTGCCCCAGGGGCAGAATTAAGTCAATTTATCTTGTATCCCCAGGGTATGGAGGTAAAAAAGGCACATGTGGGAAACGGCAGACTTAAGTGGACTGAGCTGGCTCCGATGCAGAATCCATCCCAGTTCCATATCATAAATAGCCTTGCCACCCTACCCATAAAGGGCATAACTGGTGCCATGTTGTCGGAAGGAATGGTTAATCTTCGAGCGTTTGGCGCCCGTATTATAGAATAATCTTGTGAGATATTAGTATGATAGATTTATAGTACTACCACGGTAAAACTTGTATCGTATCTGAAGGAAACTCCGGAATAGGCTATGCACTGTGTGAAAAACTCCTGAAAAGAGAAGTATTTATCTACAGGGCAGGGTGCAACCCAAAAACGGTTGAAAAAGGCCATCGAAGACACTGCAGATGAAGCAGTATCCTATAGTCTTGATAATGTTAGTGAACATAAGGGAGGGATAATAGTACTGAACAGCCCAATAGCGATATATATGGAGGATACATCCTGGGAAATCAGCAGGTGGAGAAATTCCTGTTAAAACATGCCCAAGACCATCAACTAAAATTTGAAAATGAAGGTCGTTTTATTTAGATTTTCTAAAATTTATTAACTCTCTGAAAATTCCAAAATTTTAATTAGAAAAAATATTGGTGTTTATTAAGTGAACTTACAATTGTTGGGAGTAAAAATTAGTAATATTGATGTAGGGGGATAATTTCGTGGAAAGTTTAGAAGTAGTGAAGTTACTGTTAAGGGATTGGAAGGGATCCTATAAGTGGTTGGGTTTTTCATTGTTTTTAGTGGTGATAAGTGTTTCAGGAACACTTTTAATACCTTACTTCAGTTCTTTTTTGATAAATGATGGTATAACAGCGGGAAACAGTGATGTCATAGTAAGGTATGGCATTTATATGCTTATTATGGCTGTTATCGTAGGTATCTGTGAATTTTTAAATATTGCAATCGCCGTTTCCTTTTCAGAGAGAACCTGTCATGGACTGCGAAGTGGATCATTTGCCCATATTCAATCGTTTTCCTTTGCAGGTTTGGACAAATACAGCTCCAGTGACCTTTTGGTTCGTCTAACTACAGATATCCAGAATATAAAGATCGGAGTACAGCAAACATTAATAAACGTGTTCAAATCTCCTTTAACCCTTATTGTGGCACTATTCTTCCTTTATATTACAGCTCCACAACTTATGTGGGTAGCTGCTATTTTAATTATTGTAGAATTTCTTTTACTGGTTGTATATCTGTGGTACTCCACTAAAGCCTACGATAAAAAGCAAGTTAAATATGATCGGCTTAATCAGGTTTTAAAGGAAAGTATGGCAGGTGTAAGAGTGGTGAAGGCTTTTGTAAGACAAGACCTTGAAAATAAGCGTTTCCAAGAAGCATCTGAAGACCTCCGTGGAGCTGCCTTAAAACCTCAATATTATTATGCATTCATCACACCCACTCTCATGATGATGGTTTACATGGGCACTGCCGGAATTTTGTATGTAGGAGGAACAGGATTGCTTCAAGGCACAGGTTTAACCCTCGGTGGTGTAACTGCCGCAATGACTTATCTCGTTATGGCATTAATTCCGATCCAGACTGTAGGGTACATGATACCCTTTGTTACCTCAGGTATATCTTCATTGAGACGTGTTTATGAAATA
This sequence comes from Methanobacterium petrolearium, assembly GCF_017873625.1. Classification (NCBI taxonomy): domain Archaea; kingdom Methanobacteriati; phylum Methanobacteriota; class Methanobacteria; order Methanobacteriales; family Methanobacteriaceae; genus Methanobacterium; species Methanobacterium petrolearium. The sequence continues at coordinate 143,108 of NZ_JAGGKL010000006.1, forward strand.
ATAAATGAAGAAACTGATGTTTTAAATGCTCCAAACGTGAAACCAGTTGATGCTGGTAAGTTAAAGGGTGGTATACGCTTTGAAAACGTGAATTTTGCTTATCCAGTGAAAGATGAAAATCAGCCCACGGCTGCTTTAAAAAATATAAATCTAGATATCAAGCCGGGAGAAGTTGTTGGAATTTTAGGGGCGACCGGTTCAGGAAAATCAACACTAATAAATCTTATACCTCGTTTTTACGATGTTAATAATGGTAAAATTGAAATAGATGGAATCGATGTGCGTGAAATGCCAATAGAAACCCTCCGTTATGTTGCAGCTGTCTGTCTCCAGGGCAATGACTTTTTCTCAGGCACTATTCGTGACAATCTTGTTTCAGGAGTAGATGTTGATACCATGTTACAGGCTGCTAAAGAATTTTCAGTCCCAATTACTCCGGAAAATACATTTTCAGAACATATAGATTCTAGCTACGATGCCATGGTTCGGGCTGCTAAAGCTGCAGATGCTCATAAGTTTGTAAGTACCATGCCCCAAAAATATGATACAATTATAGCCAGAAGTGGGGCAGATTTATCCGGAGGGCAGCGACAAAGACTTTCCATAGCCAGGACCCTTATGCTAAATCCCAAAATTCTCATCTTAGATGATTCTACCAGTGCAGTTGATGTGGCCACCGAAGCACGCATCCAGGATTCTATACGGGATTTAATGGATGGCGTAACCCAAATCATAGTGGCACAACGTATAAGTGCAGTTATCACCGCTGATAAAATAGTGCTAATGGACAATGGTGAAATAATTGCCATGGGAAGTCATGAAGAACTTTTAGAATCAAACAAACTTTATCAAGAGATATATGCTTCCCAATTTGGTGTTGAAGCTACTAAATTAGGGGTGGTAGAATGAACACTGATAAAAATAACATTGAAGCGAAACAGAAAGGTATGATGACCAATTTAATGAGACTATTAGGTTATCTCACTCGATACAAGGTTCGTTTCACATTGATGATAATCATCATGATTGGGTATTCTGTCATGCTGGCTATCATCCCCACCATCTCTGGTATAATAATGAACATTCTTTCGGGAAGTTCAGGGTCTTTAACAGAATTCCAAAATATTATCGTTGTTTTAGTTGTCGCTGTAATATTGTTCTGGATTTTTGGAAACGTGTCTCAGAGGATATTGGCTGGTGTAGCTCAGAAGGCACTTTACAATTTAAGGACAGAAATTTTCAGTAAAATACATAGATCTTCCCTTAATTTTTTCGATAAAAGACCTATAGGGGAGTTAATGAGCAATGTAACCAATGATTTAGATGTGGTAGACCAGTTCCTCAGTGTAAGTTTCATGACTGTGATGCAGGCTTTCATTACCGTGGCCATCGCCTCCATCTTCATGGTATTTATTAATCCTTATTTTACCATCCTAACCTACATAACTATCCTGGGTATGTTGGCTGTTTCAGGGTTTCTATCCCGGATAGCTGGACAGGCGTTTGTACTTCTACAGGAGCAAATGGCTGAACTTAATGGATATGCCGAGGAAAGGATGTCCGGCCAAAAAACAGTGGTGGCATCCAATCAACAATGGCCGTTCATACAAAAATTTGATAAGATGAGTAAAAAGGTTGATGAAACTGGTGAAAGAGCACAACTTTCTTCCATGACTAATACTGCAGTTGCCGTAGTTTTCCAGAACCTACAGAACATAATAATATTTGTGGTGGGTGGATATCTGGTGCTTCAGCAGCAGGCTACCTTTGGGGATTTAGTAGCCTTCATCGGTTTCAGTTCAATATTGATGGCACCTCTAACTCAAATATTCGCATTTTACAACCAGATTATATCAGCAGCAGTGGGTGCTGGTAGGGTATTCCATATAATGGATGAAAAAACAGAATTACCCGATAAAAAAGACGCCCCATCAATGCCCCCAGTAGAAGGCCATGTAGAATTCGTTGACGTTGATTTCAGTTACGTTCCTGGACATAAGATACTTAAAAATAATAGTTTCAATGCCAACCCTGGACAAATGATAGGTCTCTGCGGACCCACCGGGGCAGGAAAGAGCACCATCATGAATATACTCACCCGTTATTACGACTTGGACTCCGGGGAAATCAGGGTAGATGATCACCGCGTCGATGAAGTACAACAGGACACCCTACGTATCCAGATAGCACAAGTACTCCAGGAACCATTCCTCTTCACTGACACCATCATGAACAACCTTAAATACGCCAGAGAAGGAGCCACTGATGAGGACTGTATCCACGCAGCAAAGCAGGCCAATGCCCATGACTTTATAATGAGACAACCCCATGGATACGATACCATGTTAAGGGGTGGTGGAGCCGACCTAAGCCAGGGTCAGAGACAGATGCTCACTATCGCCCGAGCAATGGTGGCCGACCCCCACATGCTCATTTTAGATGAAGCCACAAGTAACGTAGACACCCGGACCGAGAAACTGATCCAAGAAGGCCTACTCAAACTGCAGGAAGGCAAAACATCATTCATAATAGCCCACCGATTATCAACCATACAAAACTCGGACCAGATACTGGTTATTAATGATGGGAAAATAATAGAAAGGGGCACTCACCATGAACTACTGGATATGAAGGGGTTTTACTACGACCTCTACATGAGCCAGTTCCGAGGTAAAGTCAATGCTGTGTTGGCGGGAAAATAGAAAATAGAGATTTTAGTTTTATCTTCCCTTTATTTTTATTTTAAAACCACTGGAAAAGGTGATATTCTTTTATTTAGTCCGGATTTCTACCCTGTGGTGGTTGTATTATGAAGAAAACAATCAGATGCATATTATATCTTCAACAGATCAATGGAACAGACTTACCATTTCCAAGTTGAACCGGCAGTAAATGTACTACTAAATACCATTAAGATCAAGTGGCAAATTCATTCACCTGTTGAAATTTGAAAATTAGTAGTGATCTCTAGTTATAAACCATCATTTTAAACCGAAACGTTACTGGTAAAATTTATATCTTGATCATGATTATAGACTGTATTATAATACTACTATGACTGTGATGTAATGGAGTAGTCTAAAACTCATAAACAACTTTCTAAGCCAATGATGAACCCTATGAGCTCTGAAACCGTGATGACTGATGGGCGAGCTGAGGCTTATCTATTTTATTTAACAGTGTGATTACCCCCTTCCTATTATCTTCAACCCAAACTCGGTATAACTAAAAATCTATGTCTGCTACTATTCCAAAAAGAGTACAAATTATTCAATAAATTACTAATTATTCCACTAGAACTTCATCACACAGGGACTTAACATCATCAAAGCTTAGTTTTCCCTGAAGTTCAACAATTTCAGGTCGCATTACAACTACCACGGATATATCTAAATCAATAGCCGCCTGAATTTTTGAAAAAGTACCTCCACTTTGCCCACTTTCTTTGGTTAAAACCACACCGATCTGGTATTCTTCCATTAAAATACTATTAAATTCCTGAGAAAAAGTTCCTTCCATGGCAACAATGTTTTTATGGGGAATGCCAAGTTTTAGACATTTTTTGACAGAATAAACAGAAGGGAGGATTCTGGCTACAATCATTTCTCCTGGAATTTTCTGAGTGAGATAATGGAGAGTGTTCACTCCAGCCAGATGAAAAATTTTCCCGTTTTTATCAGAATTATTATGAGTTTGCTTTAGAATTTGAAGAATCTTAAAAGCTGCATCTTCAAAAGAAGAACATTGGTAGACAAATTCACTATTTGGAAGTTCGGTTGGGGGTCTTTCAAATCTTATGTACTTCACACTCGCAGTATCGGAAGCACGAATGGCATTTCGGGTAGCTTCGGAAGCAAAGGGATGGGTAGCATCTATTAAAAGTTCAACATCATTTTCTTTAATTATCCCAGCCAATGCCTCTGAATCAAAACGTCCTTCCCGAACATTATCTGCGCCTGAAGATCTGGCTAAATCTGCCCCATGGCTGGTGGTGGCAGTGGCCAGAATATTGATTTCTTTTCTGTTTGAAAGTGTTTTGATGATCTTTCTGGCATCACTGGTCCCTGCCATTACCATTATATTCATTTTATGAACCTCTTCTTACCCTTTTATTTGGTGATTTAGTCATTTATTAGGTTTCAGTTATTTAACTCCTTTAAATCAAATGATTTGGAAATTCGCAAATTTCATGAGTAAATTCATTTGATGAGTCTCTCTGCCAACCAGTTAGTGAAAAATATTGTACTTGCAACCAACAGTATTAAAACCCATTCCATTCCACCCAGGGATGTGGTTCTGAAGATCCCCTGCAAGAACGGTAAATATATAACACCTAACTGAAGTAGGAATGAAGCTCCTACCGCTATAAAGAAGAATTTATTGGAAAATCCTCCATCAGAACGGCAGTTGAACACGTTGAATATCTGGTACATTACAAAGACTGTGAATGCCATGGTCATGGCTTTGGTTAAATCTGCACCCGCACTTAACATGTAATAGTAAAGTGCCAGGGTTCCTAAACTCATAACCACTCCTGCAATGACGATCTTTAAAATGTTTCTTCGGGGGATGATATCTTCTTTGATGGGTGGGCGTTCCATGACCCCTTTTTCTGGTGGTTCCACTCCCAGTGATTGGGCAGGCGGTCCATCCATTATGATGTTTATCCATAAAATCTGTATAGGATTGAAGGGAACTGGCAAACCCATTATTGATGCAGACGTTATGGTTACTATGGCTCCAATGTTGGTGGAAAGCTGGAACCGGACAAATCTGCGTATGTTGTCAAAAATGGTACGTCCTTCACGCACTGCCTTAACTATTGTGGCAAAATTGTCATCCTGAAGTAACATGTCAGCAGATTCCTTGGCCACATCAGTTCCACTACCCATGGCCACACCAATCGCTGCTTTTTTTAGTGCAGGAGCGTCATTTACTCCATCTCCAGTCATTGATGCAACATTACCTTTCTTTTTAAGGGTTTCTACAATGCGCACCTTCTGTTCTGGGAAAACTCTGGCGTAAACACTAACATCATCCACCATGTTTTCGAATTCCTGGTCACTGAGTGCATCCAGATCTGAACCTGTGAGGGCAACTATATCCCCCTCAACAAGATCGATTTCTTGGGCAATTGCTACAGCAGTGTCTTTGTGGTCTCCAGTGATCATCACCACCCTTATACCTGCCTTTTTAGCAGTTGCTATGGCATTTTTAGCTTCTTCTCGTGGTGGATCCATCATGCCCACCAGACCAACGAAGATCAAATCCTTTTCCAGAGCTTCTTTATCTTCTAAGTCTTCTTCAGGGCCTAATTTACGGTAAGCAAATCCCAAAACACGAAGGGCATTTCCAGTCATTTCTTTTAAGTTTTTTATGGCTGCATCCGTATCTTCAGGTTTGATGGAACAAATTCCATCCTTTTTCTCGATTTTGGAACATTTTTTCAAAAGAACCTCAGGAGCTCCTTTTATCAGGAGATATCGTTCTCCATCAATTTGATTGACAGTGGTCATCCTCTTTCTTGTGCTGTCTAAAGGTATCTCCAGTAATCTGTGATATTTTTCCTCCAATTCCTTCCGGTTGTAACCATTACTATTGGCATATAGGAGTAGTGCTGCGTCAGTTGGATCTCCTAAAATCTTTCCATCAGATTGGGTGGCATTATTACACAGTGCAGATATTTTGTAAACCATTTCTGTATCGTTTGCACGCGTATCACGGACAGTCATCTGATTTAAAGTGAGTGTTCCTGTTTTATCTGTACATATAACATTACATGAACCGAGAGTCTCTACTGCAAGGAGTTTACGAACTATGGCATTACTTTTGGCCATTCTTTGCATTCCCAGGGCCAGTGTAAGTGTTAAAATGGCAGGTAGTCCTTCAGGAACTGCGGCCACAGCCAGGGAAACTGCGGTCATGAAAGTATCCACCAGGGGTGTTCCCTGAAGATATTCAAGTGCAAATACAACGGAACATACTAAAACAGCCAGTAAACCCAGGGTTTTCCCGAGACCCGCTATTTTTCGCTGCAGGGGTGTTTCTTCTTCTCCTTCCTGGATCATCTCGGCAATTTTACCAATTTCAGTGCCCATACCAATTTTTACAACCACTCCTTTTCCTCTGCCAGATGCAACATCGGTTTCCATAAATGCCATGTTTTCTGTGCCATGATCATCAGAGGATAGGATGTTAGGATGTTTTTCAACAGGTAAAGATTCGCCTGTCATGGCAGATTCATCTATGAGAAGGTCATAACTTTTAATTATCCTGAGATCAGCAGGTACATTGTCTCCTTCCTCTAAAAGTACAATATCTCCCAGGGTGAGTTCTTCTGCTGGTACTTTCTGCTCATGACCATCACGAATAACCACTGCCTCAAGAGATATAAGGCCTTTCAGTTTCTCCATTGCCTTTTCAGCACGGTACTCCTGGATGAATCCAACAACAGCATTTATAACTACCACAATCAGTATGACAATCGCGTCCAGGGTGTCCCCCACATAATAAGCGGCAACAGCTGCTATGATCAGGATGAGGATAAGAATATCCATGAACTGGCCTAAAAATATCTGAATTGGTCCTGCCTTTTTTTCCTCAATTAATTCGTTTTTACCATGTTCTGCGAGGCGTTTTTGCGCTTCGGAACTGTTTAAACCTTTAAAATTAGTATTAAGTTTTTTTAAAGTTTCATCTACACTTAATTTCTTCCAATTCATGATTGATGCACACCTAAAATTGATACATAAAATTTATTGTTACGTTTTTAATATTTAATATGATATTTTTTTCTAATCCTCGTGTAATTTAATCTATGCCTATATAACAATAATCATTATTTGTTACTGCTTTTGTAGAAAACTGCTTTTTTATAATTAATCAGGTTCATTTTCCCCCTAGTATTAATGGAATCTGTTGAAAGTGGTTTTATTATTAGATCAGCCCCGGTAATATCAGAAAGATTCTCCAAGTGGGGATGTAATTCTTCAGGTGGCCTTATGGAATAGATGAGTTGGGCATTCTCATATATTTTTAAGTTAGGTTGCCTAATATCATCTAAGATAATCTGGTCATGATAAGGTTTAATATCCGTCATGATGATATCCACCTTAAGATGTTTCTTCAGGTTACACACAACTTGTTGAAAATGTCCGGCTCCCACTTCCACAATAAGGGAAGAGCGGGAATAATGTTTGATAATATAATCAGCAAAATCATTCCACATTTTATCACTATCAATCAGAAATGGAGAAGTTCATGATAATAAGAGAATTCAAACGTCCAGACTTAAAAAAAGTTCTGGAAATTGAATTAAAATCCTTTGATGACCCCTACCCTCCCCATGTTTTAGTTGACATTTACAACTTAGGGGCAGGATTTCTAGTGGCACAGCAAGATAATATGGTGGTAGGATATATTATATTTTGGATCAGATTTGAGGATGAGGGCCATATCATATCCATAGCTGTTGACAAAAAATATCACAGAAAGAAGATCGGAACCCAATTGGTGGAAACCACTCTTGAAATATTTAAAAAATATAATGTTAGACACATACGGCTGGAAGTAAGGAAAGGAAACAAAAACGCCCGTAAATTCTACCAAAATTTAGGTTTTATTGAGAAAACTCCATTAGTGAATTACTATGAAGATGGGGAAGATGCCGTAGTCATGGAAAAGTTCCTAAAAGAAGTTGAAGAATCTTCAAACCTTGAAAACGTTTCTGAAAAGGAAACAAAAACTGAAAAATCAGATTCATGAAATATTTTCCAATTAAATGGAATTTATGACCATACCTAGAAAATATTTCATAAAAAAAATTTCATTAATGAGTATGCATAGACATAAATTTGAATGAATTGATAAAGATATGAATTTATCCAATAGATAAGGAGTTAAACTACATAATATTCGCAATGACAAAATTAATAAACCTGAATCAAATCAAATTCATGCTGAATTGAATACTAGAATTTTTAGAGAGGATAACGTACCAACACTTAAAAATCCTGGAATAAATTCTTAAAATGCCTAAAATAAATTATTAAAATAAATAATCCCCTGAATATCTAATAAAAAGATGAAAATTTAATGGTAACTATTACACGGTGATTCAATGCAAAAAGAGGCTAAATTAGCTTTAGAGGATGGTACCATCCTCAAAGGAGAAGGATTCGGACATTCCACAATAAAAACAGGAGAAGTGGTATTTGCCACTGGAATGACCGGTTATGTGGAGTCCCTTACAGACCCCTCTTATAAAGGCCAAATTTTAATGTCTACCTACCCACTACAAGGCAACTATGGTGTATCAGAAGATTGGTTTCAATCTGATGGGATAAAGGCTGAAGGGTTTATAGTAAGAGAACAAAATCCCCATCCATCCCACAGTCTCTCAGAAAAGAATCTTTCGAGTTTTCTAGAAGAATACCAGGTCCCTGGGATCAGTAAAATTGACACCCGTTCTTTAACTCTTAAAATAAGAAAGTATGGGACTATGAAGGGTGCTCTTGCAACTTCCCAAATAGAAGATGAAGAATTACTGGCTCTGGCCAAAAATCAGCCAGGTATAGAAGAAGTAGACCTGGTTAATAAAGTATCAGTTACTGAACCCCAGATCATGGGGGAAGAATACAAAGATAGAGCTGTTATTCTGGATTGTGGTATAAAAAATAACAGTATAAATGCTCTTTTGAAAAGGAAAGTTGGTGTGGTTCTTGTACCATACAAAACTCCTGCACAAGAAATTCTTGACTTTGAACCAGGGGCTCTTTTAGTTTCAAGTGGTCCAGGAGATCCCACCCGTGTTAAGGATGCCATCAAAACCGTGCGGAATCTTTCTGAAAGACTCCCTATTTTTGGCATTTGTTTAGGGCAACAGATCATTTCCCTGGCCTTTGGTGCCAAAATATACAAAATGAAATTCGGACATAGAGGGATAAATCAGCCAGTGAAAGATCTAGAAACAGGAAAAGTTTCCATAACTTCTCAAAATCATGGTTTCACCATTGACCCTGAATCCTGTAAGGATCTACCCATAGAAGTGACCCAGATCAACCTTAACGATGGTTCAGTAGAGGGAATCAAACACCAGGAACTCCCCATATCCAGTGTACAGTACCATCCTGAAGCAGGACCAGGACCCCACGACAGTGATTATTACTTTGATAACTTCGTAGAAAACCTTAAAAAATATTGAATAATATTTGAATGTTGAATAAAAGGATTTAAGTGAGATTTAAATAATTTAGACACATTAAAATAAATTTTACTTAACTAATTAAATTATACATTAATAGGAAGAGGAAAGAGGATTAGAAATGCCACGGGACAAAGACATTAACAAAGTACTCATTATTGGTTCAGGACCTATTCAGATCGGTCAGGCTGCTGAATTCGATTATTCTGGTTCTCAAGCCTGCAAATCACTCCAAGAAGAGGGTATAGAAACTGTGCTGGTGAACAGTAACCCTGCCACCATCCAGACTGACATGGATATGGCTGATGAGGTTTATGTGGAACCATTAACCCCTGAAATTGTGGCCAAAATTATCCAAAAGGAAAAACCTGATGCCATTCTCCCTACTATGGGAGGACAGACTGGCTTAAATGTTGCTACTGGCCTGGAGGAAATTGGTGCCCTTGAAGGTTTGAAGGTCATTGGATCATCAGTTCAAACCATCAAAAACGTGGAAGATCGGGACCTTTTTGATCACTTCATGAAAAAACTTAATGAGCCGGTTCCCAAAGCTAAAGCTGTATCATCATTGGAAGAAGCATTTGAAGCTGTAGAAAAAATAGGATACCCTGTTATTGTCAGACCGGCATTTACCCTGGGTGGAACCGGGGGAGGAGTAGCTCATAATCGCAAGGAACTGGAACAAGTTGCCACCAGAGGATTAGATATGAGCTATATCAACCAGGTGCTCATTGACCAGTCTGTGATGGGCTGGAAAGAATTCGAGTACGAAGTGATGCGGGATAAAAACGACACCTGCATCATTGTGTGTAACATGGAGAATATGGATCCCATGGGAATTCACACTGGAGAAAGTATTGTAGTTGCCCCTTCCCAGACCTTATCTGACGTGGATAATCAACGTCTTAGAAACGCTTCCATCAAAATTATCCGTGCCCTGGAGATCCAGGGTGGTTGTAACATTCAATTTGCTGTTCATCCTGTAACTGGCGAATATAAAGTTATTGAAGTTAACCCTCGGGTGAGCAGAAGCAGTGCTCTGGCTTCCAAGGCCACTGGGTATCCCATTGCTAAGATTTCTGCCAAGATCGCTGTGGGAAAAACCCTGGATGAAATTCAAAATGATATCACCAAGGAAACTCCAGCATCATTCGAGCCCAGCCTGGATTACATAGTCACCAAAATACCCCGCTGGCCATTCGACAAATTTAAAGGCATAAGCAGGGAGATAGGGGTGCAGATGAAATCCACAGGAGAGGTTATGGCCATTGGCAGAACCCTGGAGGAGTCTTTGCACAAAGCCATTCGTAGCCTGGATGTGGGAAGCTTTGGATTTGAAACTGTGGAATTTGATGAAGAAAAACTTAAAAATGCCACTGACCAACGCCTTTTCCAAGTTTACAGTGCCCTGAAATCAGGAATAACTGTTGAAGAAATACATGAAATTACTCAGATTGATCTATTTTTCCTCTACAAAATAAAGAATGTAGTAGAATGGGAACAGCAAATCACTCCCAAAAATATCCTAAAACCGGATATAATGCACCAAACTAAGAAAATGGGCTTTTCAGATGGCAAAATAGCAGAAATAACTGGTTTAGACGAGAAAACCATACGAAACTTCCGGCAAAAAGAAGGCATAATCCCTACTTATAAAATGGTTGATACTTGTGCTGCGGAGTTTGAAGCCAAAACACCCTATTACTATGGTTGTTATGAAGAAAAAGATGAAGTAGCCGTATCTGAAGAAAAAAAGGTTATAATAATTGGAGCTGGACCTATTAGAATAGGTCAAGGGATTGAATTTGATTATTGCTGTGTTCACGCAGCTATGGCCCTTAAAGAAGATGGCATTGAAACTATTATCGTTAACAATAATCCTGAAACAGTCAGTACTGATTATGACATCTCCAGCAAGCTTTACTTCGAACCATTGACCTTGGAAGATGTGATGGGTATAATTAACAAGGAAAAACCCTACGGAGTGGTGGTACAGTTCGGAGGTCAGACCTCCATCAACCTTGCAGTTCCCCTGGCCCGTGAAGGAGTTCGTATATTGGGAACACCTTATGAGAGTATAGACCGGGTTGAAGACCGGGAAAGGTTCACTAAAGTTCTTAATAAATTAGAAATCCCCCAGGCTGATTATGGAATTGCCTATTCATATGAAGAAGCGCACAAAGCAGCTGAACGTATCGGGTTCCCGGTTTTGGTGCGGCCCTCCTATGTACTTGGTGGTCGGGCCATGGAGATAGTTTATGATAATAATGAATTACGGGAATACATGGAGGAAGCAGTACGCATATCCCCAGAACATCCAATACTGGTGGATAAATTCTTGGAAGATGCCATTGAAATAGATGTAGATGCGCTTTCCGATGGTGAGGAAGTTTTCATCGGCGGAATCATGGAACACATCGAAGAAGCCGGGGTGCACTCTGGAGATTCTGCTTGTGTTATACCCCCACAGAGCATTTCTGATAAAGTTTTAAGAACCATTAAAGATTACACTGTCAAGTTAGCCCTTGAATTGGACGTAGTAGGGTTAATGAACATCCAGTACGCAGTTAAAATGGACGAAAATGATAAACCGAAAGTTTACATATTGGAAGCTAATCCCCGTGCCAGTCGAACTGTTCCCTTTGTTAGCAAAGCTGTGGGCGTTCCTCTGGCTAAGATAGCTGCTGAATTAATGATGGGTAAAAAACTAAGAGATTTTGGACTGGAAGATGAGGTCAAGATCAGACATGTGGCTGTGAAAGAATCTATTTTCCCATTTATAAAACTTCCAGAAGCTGATTCTGTTCTGGGACCTGAGATGAAGTCAACTGGGGAAAGTATGGGGATCGATACAAACTTCGGAGTATCGTACTATAAAGCCCAGTTATCTGCAGGTATGGAACTTCCCCCCAGTGGGACTATTTTCATCAGTGTCCGTGATGCCGATAAAAACAAAATCACTGACATTGTGAAAAAAGCAGAAGAACTTGGTTTTAACTTAATAGCCACCAGAGGAACTGCCCGGGCAGTTGGAGATCAGGTAAAAATTGATATCATACGTAAGGTCAGTCAGGGTTCACCCAATATTCGCGATGCCATCAGGGATGATAAGGTGGCCATGATTATCAACACTCCCTCAGGTAAGCAGTCCGCTGATGATGGATATTACATTCGACGAATGGCTGTTGAACTGGGCATACCCTACGTAACCACGCTTGCAGGTGCAAAGGCAGCATTAAATGCTATTGAAAATGTAGAAGAAGGTAAAATTGGCGTTAAATCTCTCAAAGAGTACCACGAAACTGTTTAAACCCTTGAGATGTTATTTTTCTTTTCCTTAATTTATTTAACCTTATTTAATTTTAATTATAATTTTGCCAACATATTAGATTTTTAATCCTTATTTTTTAGTTCAAATTTGAATTTCGGGTTAAAAAGGCATTATTTTAAATTTGGTTATATTTTTAGGAGTTTAGGATAATTTATTCCGTCAAAAATAAACTTATTCAAATAAGTGGTAAGTTGATAAGTCACATCATAATCCGATAAGTCAAAGGATAAATATCTCCCTAAACATACATTCTCATGTTATGATTACTATTGAAAATGGCCTGGTACTCCATGGTCCTGAACTGGAACCCGTTAAATCAAATATTTTAATTGAGGATAATTTGATTTTGGAGATTTCACCTCATGCTTCTGGAGGGAAAAAAATAGATGCTGAAGGTTGCATAGTGTCACCTTCATTAATAAACAGCCACGTGCACCTTGGAGATTCCGTGGCCAAGGATTTAGGTGATGGTGAACCCATAAAAAACCTGGTGAAACCCCCCTATGGTTTGAAACATCGCATTCTGACAGAAACAACACCTGAAACCATGGTAAAATCCATGAGAAGTTCCATAAAAGACATGTTATCTTCTGGAACCACCAGCTTCCTGGATTTCAGAGAAGGAGATCTTGAAGGATTAAAATTATTAAAAAAAGCCACTGATGATCTGCCTATTAATGCCCTGCCCCTGGGACGTCATAACTCATTTTTAGACCCCAATGTAGAACTATCCCAAGTTGAAAAAGCCTGTCATGAAATTATAAAATCAAGTCATGGAATCGGTTTAAGTGGCTTTGGTGAGGTCAGTGACAAAGTAGCCAGACTAATAACACAGATCTGTCATGATGAAGGGAAACTATCTGCCATACACGTTGCTGAATATGAAACAGTTCAAAAAGAATCCCTGGAACGAACCGGTAAAACCGAAGTTGAAAGGGCAATTGAAGCAGGTTTTGACCTCCTGATTCATTTGACATCACCTCTTGATTCTGATCTAAAACTGGTGGCAGATAATAATATTCCAATTGTTTCCTGTCCCCGTTCCAATGGCACCCTGTCAGTGGGGATTCCCCCTTTAAAAAGGATGTGGGATATGGGTATCAAATTGCTCCTTGGAACTGACAATCTGATGTTTAACTCACCGAACATGTTCAGAGAAATGGAATATGCACTTAAAATTACCCGGGGACTGAGTAAAGAATATTTTCCCCCTAAAGAGATATTAAAAATGGCCACAGTCAACCCAGGCCAAGTATTTAAATTGAATAGTGGTTGTCTGGAAGAAGGAAGACGAGCTGATGTTATGGTAACTCAACAACTCTCAATGGATCCAGTACTATCACTTATTAACCGAACTGAACCAGAAAACATTAAAAACCTGATAAGTGGAGGCATCATATTTTTCCAAAAAAAATGATGCTTCCTAAAAGAAAAAAGGATGGTGTTTTCTTAGAAAAATAACTTTTTAGATAAACTTTCTTAAAAAAAATAACCTAACATAAGGACATCTTTCATTAAAAGAACATTCATTAAAAAAGAATATAAATGGGATTTATATGCTGGACATCAAATTATTTAGAGAAACTCCTGATTTAATACGGGAATCTGAGAGAAAACGTTTTCGTGACACAACCAACGTTGATAAAGTTATTGAATATGACCATAAATGGCGTGAAGCAATTCATGAACTGAACATGATGCGAAGCAAAAGGAATAAACTATCTGAATCTTTTAAAAATGCCAGGAAAAAGAAAACCGAAGAAGGAAATGCTGAATTTGAAAATATCCGGGCTCAGTCCAAGGATTTGGGTAAAAAAATTGGCAAACTGGAACCTAAAATTCAGGAATTTCTTGAAAAACGGGATGAATATCGTTATAAAGTTGGAAATCTGTTGGATGAATCTGTTCCCCTCTCTGAAAATGAAGAAGATAATTTGATTGTTCGTAAAGTGGGTGAATTACCTTCATTTAATTATAAACCATGCAACCATGTGGATTTAATTCATAGTGTTGATGGGGTTAACCTGGAGAAGGCTTCACAAATAGCAGGTTCCCGTTCTTATTATTTGAAAGCAGATCTAGTTTATTTGAATCTCGCCCTCATGAAATTCGCCCTGGATGTGCTGGTAGAACGTGGTTTCACACCATTCCAAACCCCTTTCTTCATTAAACACGAAGTTGTGAAGGAGGCCGCGGAATTGGCTGATTTTGAAGATATGCTCTACAAGGTGGAGGGTGAAGATCTGTATATGATTGCCACCTCTGAACAAACACTGGCTGCATTACACCATGATGAAATACTGGACGGCGAAACACTTCCTAGAAAATACTGTGGAGTTTCTACATGTTTCCGCCGAGAAGCAGGATCACACGGAAAAGATACCCTGGGCATATTCAGAGTACATCAATTCGAAAAGGTAGAACAGTTTATTTTCTGTAAAGAAGAAGAATCCAAGGAAATCCATGAAGAACTGATCCAGAACGCAGAGATCATCTATCAAAAACTGAAAATTCCTTATAGAGTAGTTTCCATTGTTTCTTCTGCACTTAACGACAATGCCTCTCTAAAATACGATTTAGAAGCATGGTTTCCTGGATCTGACACTTACCGCGAACTGGTTTCCTGTACCAACTGTCTGGATTACCAGGCCCGGAAATTGAATGCACGTTACGGTGTTCATGGTGATTCTGTGTCCAAAAAATTCTGCCACACACTTAACAGCACAGCTATTGCCACTGAACGAACCATCTGTTGCATACTTGAAAACTATCAACAACCAGACGGCACAGTCAAGGTACCAGAAGTTCTTATTCCCTACATGAATGGGAAAACTGTTATTGGGAAACAGGAATAATCATGGATCATTGGTTGTGGCGGGTTTGTTAATATTTTATTAAAAATAACCTGCAGGCACAGCCTCCCTCAAACGATATGCAGATAATAAGTTTATGGCTATTTTCAGTGATGTTACACCCTTATTTGATGAAAAAATAATTTTTTGGATGATGCTGGAAATCTTTGGAACACTGCATCTAAACTGCCTCTTTGGAACATTCCATCCTGAACTACGAAACCGGTTCAATCGAAAAACATAATAGGTCTAGTGACAGATGGTAAATTAATATGAATAAGGTGAAACCTATGTATCACAAAATACTGTTACCCACCGATGGTTCTAAATTCGCTGAAAAAGCAGCGCAACATGCTATATGGATTGCAAGCAAAAGTAATGCCGAAATCATCGTTTTAAATGTAATTGAAACATCATCACTGGTGGGGCTTCCAGCAGAAGACCTCATAGTAAAAATCAAAGAAATGCTCAAAGAAGAAGGACGTAGATCCCTTGAAAAGATCTCAGAAATGGTTACTGAGAGTGAAAAGGAATCTAACATAGAAGATATTAAAATAACCCTTAAAAGCGAAGAAGGTTCTCCAGCAGATTCTATTTTGAAAACCATAGAAAAAGAAGATATAGATTTAGTGGTTATGGGAACCTCGGGAAAACATGGTTTAGACAGATTTTTATTGGGCAGCGTCACTGAAAAAGTAGTTAGATCAGCAAAATGTCCAGTTCTATCGGTTCACTCCTAATTTTTTTCTAACATTCCTTTTTATTGCAGCTTATGGCTGGTGAAACAATGCAAATAAATGACATAATGTCCAAGGAAATACACTTCATTCAAGTGCCTGGAAATCGTGGAAACGCACTGGAAATAATGCGAAAAAACAATGTATCAGGATTACCTGTTGTAAAAAAAGGCACCAAAAAACTGGCAGGTATACTCACTAGAACTGATCTGGTAGAAAACCCTGACGAAGAACAAATCGCCCTTATAATGACCCGGGAAATGATAACTGTGGATCCTGAAGATGATATAAAGGATGCAGCCCGGAAAATGGCAGAAAATGACATTCGGAGAGTTCCTGTTGTTGATGGTGGGGAACTAGTTGGATTGGTGACAGCATCAGATCTAATTAACAAAGCCCTGTGGAAAATGGACATTAAAGATCCTGCCGAAGATTTCATGCTGCGCAGTGTACCCACTACCTGGGAGAGAACACCCCTCAATGTAGCCTTTGCAATTATGCGTTACTTTAACCTGAAGGTACTTTTAGCACTGAGTAACGATGGAAAACCATCAGGTGTATTAACTGAAAGCGATTTTTTGAATGAAAGTGAAGTGGTATCTGAACAGACAGTTCACAATACCTCAGTGGGTACAGAAGGAGATAAATGGTCATGGGACAGTAAAAACGTTCTTTATGTTATTAAAAACCATTTACAGTTCACTGACAAAGAGGTTCGAGATGTTGCAACCAGTGATCTGGAAATGGCCACCACTAAAACTGCTGTGAAAGATTGTGCTAACAAGATGCGCCAAAGGAACATCGAACAACTGCCAGTTATTGACGTAGAAGGAGAACTGGTTGGACTGGTAAGAGCAAGTGATCTAATTAAATCAATAATTGATTAACTTAATAACTTAACAGCAACTTAATTAAGAACTCAAAAGTATAGATGATTATTCTAATCATTTTATATCAACACAAATCATTCCAATAGGTTATGAATAATGGGTTATGAAAAGATTTAAGTTAATTTAATTCATTTATTATTTGAATAATAGCTAGAATTTTGATCAATATCCGGTTTAGGGTGATTCAATCTTTAGATAACCCCCTAATTAAGTTCCAGATTTATTAAATTAAACGAAAAAAATTCTATTAATGATTAAAATGTCCAAAACAAATCACAATGAAACTGAAGAAGAATACATCATTGATACCAATGAGACTGAAGAAATTCCAATTGCTAAACCAATTATTAAGATAAAATCAGATCCTGAAATCATCCGTATTGTGGGCAAAAAAGGAGGAGACGTGGTCTTGCATGATATCAATCTCCAATTCATTATGGCCACTTTATGGTGGGAAGGAACACCCCAACTGGAAACATTCTTCAATATACTGGAATTAACCATTAAAAGAGCCCTCCAAGAGGTTCATCCTCATAATAAGCTGGTTCTAGATTACATTTACACATCTAATGACACTCTTAAAGATGCTTCTGAAATCACTGTAGAAATTGAAAATATAGAAGCAGATGGGGAAACAGTAGACATAGAAGGAGATATTATCATCCTTTCAGGCAATGATAATCGAGGATTTTTCAAGAAACTCACTGCATTTAGACGTAAAGTTAAAGAACCCGTGCATAGAGAAATTTAATTAAATAATCCATCTTCTGTTTAGTTATCTTTAACACTCTTAGTAATATCACGGCAATTATATTCATTGAAATCCATTAATGTCTACGCAAGCAAGGTAAAATTGTTATCAGTAACTTTTGAGCATCTTCCTGATCTTTTACTCGTCGAGCCACGATTTTACCCTTCTCAAATAATGTGATGTTTCTACCATCTACCTCCAACATTGCCAAACCCATCTCTGGAGAACATTTCACCTCACCTAAATATTCAAGTTCCTGACAACTTAGAGGGATATTTAATGGGTAGGGAAGTTCAATTTCAAACATTATCCGATTTTTTCCACTTTTACATGGTTTGTAAACCACCATTTCATTTTCAAGACTACCATAACTTGCAATATTAAGAGTAACCTTTTTAAAACCTATTGCTTTGAGTTCAGAATCTAAATAATCCAACGAAATCTTGTCTATGAATTTATCAAGATTTCCCACTTCAATACAGGCCAACCCTTCATCATCCCTCACTCGAACCACAGAAAGACCCGTTAAATTACGAATAAGATTCTCTGCATAGGTAATGCGATGAATTTTTTGGGGAGTGATTATTCTCCCACTGGGGATCCTGGTGGCAAAACAGGTGGTTGAAGGGTGATAGTCAACATTCCATTCTCTTAAAATTGTTCTAACATCTTGAGATGTAAATCCATATTCAACCAGCGGAGTTTTGATGTTTTTTTCAATATTAACCATTATTCCAGGCCTATCTTCCAGTAGGTCACTTATGTTGGTGCCGTCAACCACCAGATCATAATGATAATCCGATGCAATTTTCTTTATCTGTTGGTGCATTATGTTTTTGCAGATGTAACAGCGATTTGGTGGATTTTTTTCAAAGGAAGGATCTTCCAAAAAGTTCATGGTTATAATTTTGTGTTTAACTCCAATTTTTTGCGCTATTTCTCCAGCCTTACCAATACATTCTGAAGGCATAACCCCATTATCCACGGTAACTGCCAGGGCTTCTTTGGCATGATCTTTAGCAAGCAAAGCCAACAGGGTGCTATCTGCACCTCCAGAAAATGCTAGAACAACCTTTTTATTCTTGAAAAAAGTCTTTAAATTATCCAGTTTTCTTTCAAGTTCCATGGATTATCACAAACATTGACTTGTTTATCAAAATTATTTAATTTGATATTTATCCGGTAACTAACAAATATCTTGTTAATTGGAAATAATGTGATTATTTTTTTTAATTTTTTAAACCTTTTTGTATACGACCTTTTTTCTTCATATAATGCCTTTTATATACTTTAAAGCCTTTTTTGCATCTTCTGCCTTAATATCAATACCATGTTTATCTAAAAATGTTCTAAGTTCTGTGATCTTATTTTTTTCAAGATTTGACTGGTTAAAAACGCGTTGATATGTTCTATGAGGATAGAAAATATTTTTAGCAGTTTCATAGAGGACATTATAATCATTAGAATTGATGATGCCTTCGTTTTCAGCCATCTGGAAGTTGTAGCTCATGCTCACTAGGGCTTCAGAAAGCAGTTCATGGGTTACTGGATCAAAAACTATGGCCACATCATCATCAGATTCAATGATTCCATCCCTATAATATTGATATACTGTCCCAATTCCAACCATTCCAATGGAATCCAGTTCTGCAGCTCTGAGAGCACCCATACTAGATGCTCCCACAATCATGATTCCTGCTTTGAGAGCTTGAATTATTTCCTTGTGAGAAACTGCAGGTTGCTGGTGAAAAACTCCATCTATGATCCCAATTACATCAGGCGGATCATTTAAAAGAGCCGTAATATCCCCTCTAGCTACTGGAGGATGGTAATCAGCATCTAAAATTTCGCGAGCCTCAGCTAAGGGGAGTGAAGGTCCAATAAAAACCACAATTTTTTTTGGTTCCATGTAAACACCAGTTTATTAATCTGTTGATATTCAAAGGTGATCTTCATTCTCCTGTAAGTTCGTGATGGAGTTTAATGATTCTGGGAATAGATGGATGATCACTGCCCAGTTTATTGTTCCACTTGCGTATCACAAAATCCAGATCAACCTCACTGGTTCCGTGTATGAGGTTATCTGCATGGGCCACCATTTTTTCCTCAAAGGTAACCGGCAGATAATCTCTGGGGGGTAATCCAATTATTTCTGCTTCTTTACGAGTTATCCCAGCACCTATATGCCTTTCAACAATTTTCACGATTTCCGGTGGAAATCCATTATCCACAAGGATTTTAGCCCCAATTACAGCATGTTCTATTCCATTGGTCTGTGAACGACCAACATCATGAAGCATGGCTCCTGCTTTAACCAAACCCACATCCACATTTCCTTTAAAATTCCGTGCCAAGTATGTTGCCTTTGACATCACTGCCTTTGAGTGTTCTATCACATAAGAGGGGCAGTTTAATTCCTTCAAAATAGTTGGAGAATGATATTGGTTATATTGATTAGATGTCAAGTATTCAACCTCTCATTTGTGGGATGAAAATTCAATTGATTCAAAAAAAATGGATGGTTTTACTTGTTAAACTAATTTTTCAAATTTAAATTTTAAAAACATCTGTAAAGATGGATTAAAAAAGGAATTGAAAGCTAAAAGATAAAAAAAGGAAATATTCAACTCATTCTTTCCTTTAATTCCTTCAATTCAGTTATAATTGAAGAATTGTCCTGAAACTCTAAATTTGTGTTACAATCGGGACATATAAAGTTTCTTTCCGAGGCTTCTTCGAAATTATAACGACATCCATTGGGACATACAAAGAACATGTTTTCTTCTTCGTATTCCAGAGATTGATGAATTTCTTCAGAGAATTTTTCAAACTTCTCTGATATGATTTCTGCAATCTTATCTTCTTCAAATTTCCAGCTGTAAGTATACCATTGAGTTTCTGGATCTTTACTCCTTTTGTAACTGGCAACTCCTGCATCATATAATTTGTATAAGATTCTTCTTACAATATTCAATCTAATCTCAGTTTCTTCTGCAATTTCTTCATCAGTGCTTTTGCCATTTAATAAACATTGGATAATGGGGATGCTGTTATCATGATCTTTAGTAACATCAATTAGAATCTCCTGTACGTTAGGATCCTTAAGCATCTGAGTTCCTCCTTCTTGTTTTGAGAGCTTTAGCAGCTCTTGAATTTCAGGATCATTAAGTTTAAGCATTTAAAACCTCCTAGTGAGAGAGAAGAAATCATCCATAAAACTGATAGGTCAAATCAAGCAATGCTAATTAAATTTGTTCAACCGCCATGTGTAAATTAGCCGCCAAATTTTAAAGTTAAAATGCCTCTCTCTGCCCCTGTAAGACCCCTTAGTGATTATCAATAATAATCACTGTTCACCTAGTGTTCATTGATATAAAGTTACTTACTGGGTATTAAAAATATCTTGGGTTAATTATTTTTATGGGTTTAGATAGTATTTAAATTTTTTTGATGGATCATTTTCATAGCAAAATTAGGATATGAAAAATTTTTTAGTGGCCATTATCACATTTTCGGACTATGACAGCAGGCATGTGAGTCACAGAGTCTAAAATTTCTACTGTTATGTCTTTTATGTCTTTATTTGTTAATTTTTGCATGTCATAAACTGTTTCCATGTTGTTTTCATGATTCTTCTGACATTCTTCCGCTGCCCTGGCAATCTGCATAATTTCATCCATATTACGAGGTTGTGAAACCCCTAATGGGGTAGGCCCTACTATTCTACCAATTCGACCTAATAAATAGCCAAAAATACCCATATTGTTTTTAATTTGAGGTATAGAGATAGGCAGGGATGTGAATCTTGTTTTTCCAATTTTGTAGGTTGCATCTGTATCAATGATCATAACTGTAACTTTCTTACCATGTATCTGCCAAATTTTTCTTTCTATTTCCTCAGAAACTCCCTGTGGATTATTAGGGAGTAAAGAAACAAATGTTCCAGGTGCATTACTCAAATCAACACCAGCCTCAGAAGCTGGTTTAGTGGCGTGTTTCCAGCCATAATAATGTAATATTAGTTGTTTATGTGAACGAGCCTCGTGAGGCAATTTACGGAGGTTTTTGATGGTTCTTTTTTTTATTCTGAATAATGGGCCAAAAATGTATCCCCATAGATATTTGGACCATAGATCCGCCAGGAGATAAGCACTGATAGAAGGTTTAAATTCAGCTTCATCAATCAGTCGCCCTTGCGATATTGCTATAGGTGTTTCAGAGATGACTAAAAAGTCATCCTCATTCAAAAGATCCCCTGCATTTTTTATGATAATATCATAGGGTTCTCCTGGTTTGATATAAAATGTGTTAACTGGTATTGTAAGGTATGTACTCTTTGCCTCAGTATATTTCATAAAAGAAGGTTCTGAAAAATGTTTCTCATTCATGTTATCATTAATGGTTAAAAAAAATATTGAAGTTTTGATATGATCAGGAGCTTTGATTCTAAATTACATGGTAAAAACCTAACCATGGTAAATGATTATCCCTTGATAGGGGGTGCCCACACTTTTAGATCAATGCCTTCAATGATTGCTCTTCTACCCTCCAATTGAACTACCACCCCAGAATGAACCTTTTGCATCATACAATGGTAGGGTAAGAAACGGACTGTTTCTCCCACTCGTGGTAACTCACCTTCAATCATTCCCTCAAACCCACCAACCATACAGACTCCTACATCTTTATAGTCAAACTCGGCTTCGGGATCCAGACGATGGCATGGTCCCACCAGGTGGACTGTGATTAATCCCTGGTTTTCTTCCAGTACATTGGCAAAATGGATAATAGGACATCCTAAAGGCCGGTATCTTATTATATCTCCAGGTTTTATCTCTTCTCTGGTGAATGGATATAGAGTTTCTCTGCATGATTCTTCCCCTGGAAGAGGTTTCAGAACAACATCAGCCTCATAACCATCCAGCACTCCTATAATCTTCTCCTCCTCAGGAATTATTTTTGTTTCCTTTAGTATCTCCTGGAGTTTAGCCAGATCCTCCTGAAATATTTCTTGATATAGGAATCTGCACTTTTCAAGCTGTGTTTTTTTCCGAAGGAGCGCACCTGCAAATTCATCACATCGTGCATATCCACAAATACCACAATTGTAACCTGGAAGTAACATCAATACTTTGTTCTGCTGGCCAATATCAACTGGAACTTTACTCATTATAAAACACCTGAAAATTCACTTATTCTCCCTCATAAGTCTGGAAACCATCAATACGGCGGAGCACACCCCGGTGATATTTCTTGTTAACCCTGGTTTCACCTACACATAGAGTACAAACAGCCAGTGGGGCTGAATGTCGGAGTTTTTCCTCATCAAGAGCAACTTCCTGTGATTTTAGGAATTCATCTGCCAATTCAGTACATCCCTGTCCACTCAGACCATTTGCTTCAATTACTTTACAATTTGGATTAACTTCCAGAATTCGCTCCCGGAATATCTCCCGTTCTGCCTGAGATATCATATCTCCCTTGGTGATCACCGCAATATCTGCAGTGCTTAAAAATGGACCTACCTTGAGGGGAGTATTAGGACCACTGGTGGCATCTATAACACAAACTCCCAGAGAATTTACAGTGAAAGGCGCACAACGGTGACATAAACCAGCAGTTTCAATTATTAATAGTTCTGCCTGGTTTTCATTCGCCCAGTCAATCATCTCTTCCAGGTTGTAAATAGCATAGTGATCTGGGCACATGTCCATAGAGAGTCCCACCTTGGTGGGTACTCCTACCTTGGCAAATTTACGATCGTCATCTGTATAAAGGCAATCAACTTTTACTACTGCCGATTTCAATCCCAAGTCATTTATACTGCGCAGTGCATGAATTAAAACAGCAGTTTTTCCGGAACCAGGTGTTCCGGCCACAATAACCATTTTCATGAAAAATCACCCTTTTTTTGAATGGAGAAATTTCCTATTTTCTTTTCTTTAAATTATGCTTAAGTTTATATGAATTATAATTTTTTTATAGATTATTAGTTCAAATTTTTATTATATGGAACCTATTATATGGAACCTTGGAACCTGATTTATAACATGGTTTTTCAAACAATATTTTAAGTGTCCATGTACGGAGTATGGATGTTTCTCAAATTATAATGTAATTTATTATTTTTATCAAAAAGAATTATTGATAGATTAATTTAAACTCTATCAATGCCTTAAAAAATTTTATTAGTAAATACTGTGCCAATGGGATGATGTCCGGTGATTTTCATGACAGACTTACAATTTGATTTCTTCAACTTCAATATCATGAATGATTTCACCGTTACGCACTTTATCACGTAAACTTAACATTAATTCATCTATTTTATTTAATTTTTGGGATATGGCCTTTTCTATATCAGTAGTTCCCACTACTGCCTGCATCCCACCATTTTTCATTACAATTCTTTTATCAGTCATAAGAGCAAGTACAGGATCGTGAGTTACCACCATTACGATCTTACCATGGCCTGCCAATGCTTCCAGAGCATCGTGTTTTCGTATTCCTGCATTTTCAATTTCATCAATTAGTACAATTGGTGAGTTGCTGATTATGGCCACATCTGCAACCATTAAAGCTCTTGATTGTCCTCCACTGAGAATAGTTAATTCATGTTCCTTTTTTATAGGTTCTCCAGTTAGAGTATTAGCTAATTTCACCACAGCGTTCACACATTTACTGCTGGCCCCTCGACATTTAGCATGCAAACTTAAAAAGTCCCCCACACTCATATCCGCAAGAAAATTCATATTTTGAGATAACTGGGCCACCATCTTTTTTCTGGGGTTGGTCCGATCCTCATAGCTAGGTGCCTCACCATTAACCAGAATCTTTCTCTTGGAGAAGGTATCTTCCTGGGAAAGCTGTTCAATATCACCGATAAGGGAACTTTTACCACTTCCAGTAGGTCCAACCACTCCAAATATCTCTCCCTTTCTAATTACAACTTTTTTCACTGGTTCGGGATTTCCTTGCTTGTCAAAACCCCCTAAAATAGTTATTTCTTCTATCATCCCAGATTCACCTTTCCCAATGTATCTCCCCTCAACCCCAACCGCATGGTTTCTAGTGCCGTAATTTCATCAGGGGAAATATTACCCAAATTAACATTTGCACCGAACTTCAAAATGAAGTAAACTTGCTGATTCTTTAAAGGAGCCTCCCATATTATCTTCTCGACTTGAGTACCTTCAATCAGTACTTCTAATTCATCTCCTTTAATATCTCCATGATCATCGAAAAGACCAATTCCTTTTCCACCTTCCCTGGCCTCCATGAGCACCAGGTCGGCCCCAGATTCTAAATCTTGATTGACCAGTTTCACCCGGTCATCGGCTGATAACAGGTGGTCCCGTTTAGGATCCTTTTTTCCGACTTCAGTTATCACCAAGTACCCATTTTCTTTAACAAGTGAAATGTATTTCTCCCGTTCTTCAGGTGAAATATTAATGGTTCCATCTGAAATTTCAATGGCACCAAAGCCCAACTTATCAGCTTCATTAAGAAAATCTTCAACCTTGTTCTGGGAATATGCAATTTCAAAGAGAGTTCCACCAGGATATGGGTTTACATCATAGGAAAGATAGATTTCAACCTTTTCCTGTATCATTTCTCGACTATGGATGGCAGAAGTTCCCCATCCAAATTTAGCCAGATCAACATATCTTCCAGATAATTCAAGGAGATCTATTAAAGTTACTGGACCCATCCCTTTATCTAACATCATGGTGATTCCAGTACCTGTTTTAGGGTTGCGTTGAGGAGCTAGAAAATCAAAGGCGTTCATTACTATCACTTTTTTAAAAAGATTTTTATTATAATATTTGTTTTATTATAATTTGATCTTTTTATTATAATTTAATCCTTAATTAACATATGTTAATTGAATACTATAGACTTAATCCCAATTAGATAGTTCAAATTACATATTTAAATTAACCTTTTATTTAATAAAGTTTTTCAAATATGGAAATTAGGCCAAGAAAGATAATATAATTTTGACTTTGACTGTCGATTTTACTTAACTATTGGCGATATCAAATTAAAGAGACTGATGAGATAGGAATAAATAAAATAGATTAATTCAAAGAATATTATTTATTGGAGTCTTATTTATTGGAGTCGTGATCAATCCAATAAACTTTTAAAAGGAGGGTTCATGTATGGAGAAAAAAATCAACTACTTTGAAAATCCTGGTGCGGAAAATACAGACAAAGTTATTGAACTGGTTAAAGAAAGAAAGGAAGAATTGGGTATTGAAAACATTGTTGTGGCATCAGTTTCCGGGCGAAGCAGTGTTAAAGTTCTGGAAAATATCCCAGATACAAAGATTGTGAGCATCACTCACCATTCTGGATTTAAAGGTGGGGATGATTTAGAACTAGAAGAAGAATATGTCAAAAAACTTGAAAATGCAAATGTACCAATCTATGTTGGTTCACATTCTCTTAGTGGAGTTGGAAGGGGTATAAGCAACAAATTCGGTGGTATCACCCCTGTTGAAATCATAGCTGGTACTTTGAGATTATTCTCACAGGGAGTGAAAGTTTGTGTAGAAATAAGTATCATGGCTGCTGATGCTGGGCTAATACCTACAGATAAAGAGGTTATAGCTATAGGTGGAAGTGCTAAAGGTGTTGATACTGCAGTAGTTTTGAAGCCAGCGCACATGGGTAACTTCTTCGACCTACGGATAAATGAAATCATTGCTATGCCCAGACCTTAGAACCTAATGATTCTAACAGTTGATGTTAACCCCCAATGGTTCGGTCATCAAAGTTGTGAAATTTTTGAGTTTACAATCACTCCATGGTCAAATGTTGGAGATGATCTTTGGATATTAATCAAAAATTCTTAGATTGATGGTAAATTATTGCTTAAATAACCGTTGCTTTTAAATATAAGTTTAGACAATAACACATTTAAGATAAGTAACATTTGCTGTGGGGGTAGAGATTGAAATCTATTATAGACAATACCATAAGAGAATCCGAAAAAAGAAGGGATAGGAAGACAACCTCAAAGCATCATGGATATGATAGTAGTATCGACCAAGAATTAGAAGACATCATTCAACGAAGTCGAGCTAAGATCTGTGTAGTTGGAACTGGAGGAGGTGGAAACAAT